>JBKHBA010000033.1:0-14517 GCA_046542595.1 Bacteroidales bacterium
ACACTCCTTCCTGTTCTCCACCGACTCATAGAAGCTAAAGGGGCCTTTCTCCGACACCAGCTTCTCGACTGCTGCGGTATCAGGGTAATAGCATCGTATATTCCTGCCATATTTCCCGATAGTTTTTCCGAAAACCTTATATGTTTCTTTGAAGAGCCGCCCGGTATCCAGTGTCACTACCTCAATATCCATATTTCCTGTAAATATCATATCGGTAATAACCTGGTCCTCCATCCCGAAGCTTGTGGTAAATATAATTTTACCGGGCAAAAGTCCGGACAGCATATCCAGTCCTTCTGCCGGCTCCTTATCCTGTACCATCCTTATTATCTCCCCTGCCTGACTATTATTCATGATTTTCTCAGTATTATCCTCTGTATCGACTTTCTTGATCTGCGTGTGTTCCTTCGTATTATCACCATCATCCTGCCCCATCTGAGTCGCTCCCATGCCCTTTCGTGGAAGAAGTACAGTATCATTTTTATTGCGGCTTCTGCCAGTGCTATGCCCGTTGCTTTCTCAGCGGCAAAGGGGTCGCTGTAAAAGAACAAATATGCCAGGATAAATGTTGTTGCAGAAGCTATCAGCCGCCATGTGATAGCTTTAAAAATACTCTTTATGGGACGGTCGCGCGTTACCTTCTCCTTTTTTACAGTTTTTTGAACAGGCGGCGCTTCCTTGTGATCATTATCAGCTTCATTTGCCCCGGTATTTTTACCCTCTGCCGGCAGGCGTAATTCCACAGCTTCTTTCACTTTCGTGTCAATCACTTCCATGATGTAATTGATTAATTAATACATCAATGCAAATGAAGATAATATTATTATATACCGCAATGGGGTAAAAATTGGTATTTACCTAATTATAAATACTTATTAGCGGCTTATATTTTTAACTGATCATTAATTTTCCCTTAAAGAAATATCAGTGTTCAGTTAAAGGTTTTGGAGACATCATTTTAAGCAGTGTATAGCCTGCAACTCCCGAGATGAAGGATCCCATTATAATGCCCATTTTTGCAGAATTGAGCAATTCAGGAGAACCGAAAAACGCCAGGTTGGCAATGAATATGGACATTGTAAATCCCACCCCTCCCAGGCAGGCCACACCAAGCAGGTGCTGAAAATCTATCTCCTTTGGTATTGTGGCAATTCCGAACCAGGCGCCAAGGTAAGAAAACAATGTTATGCCTATTGTCTTTCCTGCAAAGAGGCTGAACATTATTATCAATGCCAGGGTATAATCAATGTTTCCACCTGTTCTGAGCTTAACACCTGCGTTGGCAAGAGCAAACAGGGGTATAATAAGGTAATTAACCCAGGCATGCAAACCATGTTCAAGCTGCTGCAGCGGGGAATTTACTTTATTAGAGTAGTTTTTTATCTTGTCTATATACTTTAGTTGCTTATTAGTGAGAACAATACTCTTATCCTCATCTTCCGATCCCCTGAAATCCTTAATAATACCGCTTAATTTCAGTATATATGTTTTCACATCCATCTTTTTCCTGATGGGTATGGTGAAGGCGAGCAGCACACCTGACACTGTAGGATGTATACCCGACTTAAGGAACAGGTACCAGACGACAAGGCTTGCGGTGAAGTAAAAAAACCTTGAATAAATATTCTTGTTAGACAGTATCAGCATTACGGCCAGAATGGCAAAAGCGCCAACCAGCATAAGCCATTGTATGCTCTCGCAGTAAAAAGCAGCTATTACGATTACCGCACCTATATCATCTGCCACGGCAAAGGTGGCAAGAAATACTTTAAGGGCTATGGGAACCCTCTTTCCCAGCAGCTGTAATATGGCCAGTGAAAATGCAATGTCGGTTGCGGCAGGTATACCCCACCCACGAACTGTTTCAGGGTCACGGTTAAAGATAAGATAGATAGTAACCGGTATAAGCATACCACCGAGAGCTGCAAAGACAGGGAATGATGCTTTCTTAACGGTGTTAAGATGACCTATTAACATCTCTCTCTTTATCTCCAGGCCTATCATAAAGAAGAAGATAACCATCAGCCCGTCATTAATCCAGTGCAGTACTGATTCCTGCAGCGTGAAATGAGATGATGCTATCCCTATCTCATAATGAAAAATTGAGTCATAAATATGACCAAGTGGTGAGTTAGCCCATATAAGTGCCAGAACAGTTGCTCCCAGCAATAAAACACCACCATATGTTTCGGCCTTGATAAGTTTTCGTCTTGGCCGTGGTGAACCTATGCTTTGCTTAGCCATAATACATTATTGGTTAGGTAAATGTGCGGCAATAATAATTAATTATAATATTAAAAACAATAAGCCTCGATTATTTATGATTTATTTTTGGTAGCCATTCAGACAGTTCCTCTATCAGTGGCCTCAGTTCTGCAGAGTCGGCAATATTATAAAATTCATCAGGATCATTATGATGATCATACAGCTCTTCATCACCGTTATTATACCTTATATACCGCCATCTTTCCGTCCTGACAGAGTGGTTATCCTTATGGTATGTTGTTACTGCGGGCTCTTCCCTTCGTGCGGCCGGATCTCTCAGGAGCGGACCGAGGTCTGTTCCTTCCAGTTGTTCAAAGGTCTCTCCCCCTGTCAGCTTAACCAGTGTTGGATAAATATCCAGCAGGCTGACAGCTTCTACAGATGATGAACCCTCTTCAGTAATGCCGGGGGCTATAACCATCATGGGCACCCTTGTTGATTCTTCCCACAGGGTAAACTTTTCCCACTGTTCCTTCTCCCCTATATGCATGCCATGATCTGACCACAGCACTATTATGGTATTATCTGCACGCCCGCTTTCATCCAGTCCTTTTATCAGCCTGCCTATCATGGCATCGGAGAAAGATATGCAAGCCTCATAAGCCTGCACGGCATCCTCCCACTGCTCATTCTCAAGCATCCAGTTCTGCCACTGCCGCCGTACCCAGTTAAGGGATACCGGCGACACATCATCAAGATCATTATCCATTATCTCCGGCAGAGCACGTTCTTCCGGTGGATACATATCAAAATATTTCTGCGGGGCAAACCAGGGTATATGGGGTCTGAAGATACCCACAGCCAGAAATAGCGGCTTATCATGTGACTTTTTCAGTTCAGATACTGCCCAATCCACCACCTTGTAATCAGCCATCTCTTCATCGGTGCCCAGCGGACCCCAGTCAAAAAAGTAGGAAGGCCTGTTTTCTGTCCCCGCCCCTGCTATATTATCCCATGTCACTGTTCCCTGCTCATTTACTTCATATGATTCCGGCCAAAGGGCATCAGGCATTGACCGTGATTTCGACGGGTAATACTCATCCCATATTGAGGGGTCATTCTGGTCAACACCATATGCCGTCCTTATCCATGATAATGCATGAAATATTTTTCCTCCGCCTTTCACTGTATAACCCTGGCTTCGAAAAAATTCAGGTATGGTAAGGGCATCTTTCAGCACCGGCGATTCACGCCACTGGTGATTATTGGAATATACACCGGAGGTGCTTGGACGCACCCCTGTCATAACGCTTGTACGGGAAGGGCAACATGCCGGGGCCGTGCAATGCGCATTTTCAAAGGTCATACCCCTGGCTGCAAGGGCATCCAGGTTTGGGGTATGCATATTATCCCTTCCCCCCAGGGGTGTTATCCAGTCGTTCATATCATCCACTGATATAAATAATATATCCGGCAACTGTTCCTTTTCTGAGCATGACATAAGGGTAAGGGAGAGGATAAAGATCAGCAATTGTGATAGTTTCATAATATTTATTTATTCATTTTTTTAAGGGGTATCCTGAAAATACTGACACTGTATGGCTCAAGCACTGCCTTTTTAACTTCAGCCACTGTTTCAGGACCTGAAATTACCACTCTCTCCTCTTTTCCGGGTTCGTTATAAGCCATATCATCAGGTCCGGTAATGCTCCATTTCTCTGACTCTCCGTCAATAAATGAGTTCTTTACACTTATTTTCAACTCCTGCCTGTCCCATGTAGGATTAACTGCCGATACAACCAGGGTATCCAGGGAAGTATTAAGTGCTGCTGCAATATCCAGGGGTCTTGTGTCCCCGCTCAGGCTGACCGGTATGGACCCGAACTTTGCCCTGTACAGTTTCAGTACCTGACCGGTTGATGCCATAACCGAATGCGTGGTATTTGTTTTGATACATCCTATCACATTGACTGTCTGGGCATAGTTAGCCATATATATCATATCTGACTGCCGTGCAAACTCATTCATCCCGGCAGCTATACCGAGGGCATCCCTTAGAAAATACCTTGTTCCCAGCTCACCATATATATGCGGACCATACCAGTAATTATACTCATCAAGGCATATCCGTATATCTTTTTCTGCCAGTCCGGGTATCTCCTCCCTGTACCTGCGGTGAGCGTCGGCTATATTTTCTATGGCTTCCGGTATCTGCATTACATGGGTCATCAGTCCTCCCCCGTGCCAGTCCTGGCTATAAAAATGCTCACTAATATAATCCATATTATCCTGACTTTCAGCCAGGATCATTTCATCCCATGGACCCACGTTACCCACGGCAACAAGTATAATACCAGGGTCCACCGATCTCATCTGCTCAGCAAACTGGTTATGTTTATCGACAAATTCTTCGGTGGACATATGTCCCAGCTGCCATCCGCCATACATCTCGTTACCTATTGACCACCATTTCACGTTCCAGGGCTCTTTATCACCATTCTCTGCCCTCAGCCTGCCCATGGGGGTGTCCTGGTTTCCATTACAGTACTCAACCTGCTGACGTGCCTGTTCAACATTACCCAGGCCTGCATTTACTGCTATATAGGGCTCAGTATCCAGCAGGCGGCAGAAATCAATAAATTCATGCATACCAACATCATTATGCTCGATGCCTGTCCAGGCCGGATTCTTACGTGGAGGTCTTTTATCGCGCGGACCAATACCGTCTTTCCAGTCATAGCCACTCACAAAATTACCCCCGGGCCACCTGTAGACCGGTGAATCAAGCTCTTTAAGCAGTTCCATAACATCTTTTCTGAACCCGTTTATATTATCTGCCGGCATAAGACTTATTGTTCCTATTGCCAGTTCTCCCCTGCCTTCAGCGCTTATCTCCAGTGAGGCATTATGGGTAAACACCCCGGATGTAAATTCGAGAGGATATTCATTGTAACCCGACTTCAACCTGCTTATACTGACATCTTCACTGTACTCACCTGCTGTGAGTCTTACAGTTACATTCTTTATACCCGTGGCGGCTTTCATGATTATCCGTCCTGTATACTTCATTCCTTCTTTCAGTCCCAGCTCATCCTGTACAAGCGACACATCCCCACTGTCATCAATAAGCATAACCGGATCAAACTCACCTACAAAAGGGTTTACACGGGATATCTCAAGCAGCCGGTTATCACCCTTTAGCTGCCATGCCGATTGTTGTTCACCGGGCTCGTAGTAAAATTTCCTGTCTCTTATCATTTCAGCCCATATACCGCCATATATACAATTACCCAGGTGTTCAATAAACTGACCGTAAACGTATTCGGATATGGGTTCAGCTTTATCTTCAGTATCTATTGAAACCGATGCCCGGTATTCTTCCTCCGAAAGCAGTTCAAAGCTCATATGATCAAACCACACCTGTCCCGTGGCCCTGCCATCCAGGCTCATGACACAGGATACGGTAGCCGCATCATCAGCTCCTGTCTCAAAGACATATGCTATAAGGGTCCAGTCGTTAGTACCTGTAAAATCCTCTGCTTCGACATCCATACCGTCAATTCTTATTGATGCTCCTTTCTCATTTACAGGAGTTAAGTCTTCCGTTTTTACCCAGCCGGTGAACCTGTATTCAGACCATGGCTTCAGGTTGACCCTGTTTGACCAGCGTCCGTGTGCAGGGGTATCACTGTGTATTGTCAGGCTTTTATTTCCCTCTTTTGCAATAAAATCATAAAAATGAATGGCTCCATTCCTGTTATTATCAGGTGTCCAGTACATCACTTCGGAAGACACAACATCCTCAGCCGATCCGTTACGCAGCTGTCCCCATTCAGAGCCTGTAAGAGGCTGGTTTTCTTTTTCCATCGAACAGGCAAAAGCTGCCATGCTGATAATCAGTAGCGACAATAAATTTTTCATCTTATCTGTTTTTTTGCATTATTATTTCGGTTTAGGCAGTACCTGTGTGCGCCAGGCCCATTTTTCCCAGTCATCAGCCATATCCCTCACCCTGTCAGGATGCTCAGCGGAAAGGTCATTAGTTTCAGTACGGTCTAGTTCCATATCATACAGTTCCCACTTTCTTCCGGACAGTGCCACCAGCTTCCATTTTCCTTTCCTTATATACCGGTGTCCCTCGTGTTCAAAATAATATGTATCGCGGTCCAGCGGATCATTATTAAATGCTGCCTCCTTCAGGCTTACACCTTCCACCGGGATAATGGCATTACCCTTATACAGTTCAGGGTACCCGGCTCCTGTAACATCAACTATGGTAGGCATGATATCAATTATGCCGCTCAGCTGTCTCCTCAGCACTTCATTGTCCCTGAACTTCCCGGGCCAGTGCATGATCAGGGGAGAAGCCACGCCGCCTTCGTGCCCGTAATGCTTATACCATCTGAAAGGTGTATTACTGAGGTTAGCCCATTCTGTTTCATAGCTGGTATAAGTACTGTCCGCACCGGGTATTACTGAAGGCTCGTTGGCAAAATGCAGTTCAACGCCGTCAAAAGTATATTCGGGTGCATACCTTCTCACCCACTGTGTTTCGGGTTCCCATCCTTCAGCACATCCACCGTTGTCAGCAAGAAAGAAGATAAGTGTATTATCAAGCTGATCATTTTCTTCCAGTGTCTCTACTATACGCCCTATACCCCTGTCCATAATATCTACCTGGGCTGCATAGACAGCCATTCTTCTTGCCTGCCACTCCTTTTCATCAACTGTTTCCCATGCAGGGACCCGCGGGTCGCGTTCAGACAGCACCAGGTGCTCATCTATTATCCCCATCTCCTTAAGCTTCTCAAAACGTTTCTGCCTGAGCACATCCCAGCCCTGTTCATACATTTCCTGGTATTTTACTATATCTTCCTCCGGTGCATGCAATGGCCAGTGCGGGGCGGTATATGACACATACATAAAAAAAGGTTTACCGGCACTGCTGCTAATATGCGAATTCACAAATGCACATGCCGTATCTGATATGGCATCGGTATAATAAAATCCTTTTCCGGCTTTAACGGGCTCATTCATCATTGTGAGGGTAGCAGGATCATAAAAGCTTCCTGCACCTGTTATTGTACCGAAAAACTTATCGAATCCTCTCTGAAGAGGCCAGTTGCTCTTATCTTCCGGCAGCACAGAGCGTGAAACATGCCATTTACCTGACATATAGTTTGAATAACCGGAAGAGCCCAGCACTTCAGCTATAGTCACACAGTTACGGTTTATTTCACCGTAGTAGCCACCGTCACCGACAACGCCGTCAACCATATGTCCCAGTCCTGTCTGATGAGGGTACAATCCTGTCAGCAGTGCCGCTCTTGTAGGACAGCAGCGTGCGTTATTATAGAACTGGGTGAACCGTATGCCGTCGGAGGCGAGACGGTCAAGGTTAGGAGTACTTATCTCACCGCCATAGGATCCTATATCAGAGAACCCCATATCGTCTGCCATTATCAGGATAACATTGGGTTGTTCCTGGGGGGGTGTACAGGAAGCAAGAATAATAAATAAAAGAAAAACCAGATATTTCCTTATGTTTTTCATATCAGTCAGTGCTTTTAAAATAAATCATATACCTGGTATTGAACAGCTTATAGAAAGGAATAAATTCTATACTGTCGCCACCGGCCGTCCGGGCCTTAAAGCTCATGCTGCCGTTATTATTAAAGGCTTTCACTGTTTCTTTATTTTCCGGCACATGCACCCGCGGTATATGTTCCTGTGGTTCGTCCATATAGGGACCATACCTGCCATATACCCTGTCCTCAGTAAGTGCAGTGTCTGCCAGGCTGGCTGCCATCACTACCGGACCATATTGCAGGGAGGAATATTCATGTGTTGCCGGCAACGTGTTTACATGGAGGCTCATTGGCAGTTTCAGTTCTATCCTGTCACCTTTTTTCCAAACGCGGTCTATCACAAGATATGAGCCTGGTGCAGCCCTGGCATCTGTTTTTGCTCCATTTACAGACACCTGGTAATCATGCCCGGTCCATGCAGGTATCCTCAGGCAGAGAGAAAAGTCAGCTGCTGATCCGGGCCGGACAGTTAAGGATATATTTTCGTCTTCCGGGAAAGATGTTTCCTGGGTAAGCACAAAATCATGCTTATCAATTCGCAGTTCAGATGCTATATAAAGGTTAACATACAGCCTGTTATTGCCATAGGCATAAATATCGTCCCCTATCCCTGAGAAATTCTCCATACCGCTGCCGGTGCAGCACCAGAATGAATTCTCCGGTGTCCCGAATGTCTTGTAATACCCCGGCTGCATGGGCACATAATACATGGTCATATTCGTCAGTGTATCCTGTGTAGGCAATATGCCATTCCACAGTGCTCTCTCGTAATAATCCATATAATGCGCCTGCGGTTTATCCTTAAACAGCTGCCTGGTCAGCTTAAGCATATTATAGGTACAGCATGTTTCATGGCTGGAAGGGCCGAGTTCTTCATGCATATGGTAAGGATCGGCATTCCAGTGTTCACCGTTGCTTGTGCCGCCTGTAACATAACTTCTTGCTTCAGTCACCTGGTTCCAGAACCACCGGCTTATCCTGTATGATTCATCATCACCTGTCAGTTCATATTTACGCATCAGTCCCACCACATTAGGAATATAAGAGTTTACATGCAGTCCTTTAAGGCTGTCGTAATATGACAGTACCGGTCTGAAATAGCTTTCCTGGTAAAACCTGTTACCCAGCTCAAGATACCTTTCATCACCACTCACTGAGTACAGGTTATACAGCACCTCATTCATGCCACCCTGCTCTGTATGATCAAGTATATCCTGCATACGTTCATAGCTTATATTGCGGGTACGGTCATCAAGCCAGTCTGCCTTTTTCTTCAGCACTGCCAGTGCCTGCTCATTGCCCAGGTAGTGGTAACAATCGTACAGTCCGGCCATTATCTTATGCAGTGTATAATATGGAGCCCACACGTCTTCGGTATTTTCCACCCTGTCTATAAATTCTTCAGGGAAGGCAGAGAGGTAGCCTGATCCCGTTGCCTGCTGGCATTCGTCCAGCGCACTGACAATATACTCCGCCTTGTTTTTCAGTACCGTATCTTCTGCCGACAGGTACATCATGGCACAGGCAGAGAGGTAATGACCTATGCTATGTCCTCTCAGCTCTCTTTCTTCCCATCCGCCATAATGCGTTTTCAGGGTATCAAGTCCGGCATTCAGGCGGAAAAAATGAAGAAGGCGGTCGGGGTCCAGGCTGCGCAGGTACTCATCCGTTCCAAGCATGGCATCCTTAAAAGGTCCGTCAAGCAAAGTTACCTCCGATAGCCCGGCAAAGGTGGTTGTACCGGTAAAAATCTTTTCTTTCTCACCGCCGCAGGCGTTCAATAAAAGTGTAAGCCCGATAAGTAAGAGGCTATTCTTAATTTTTTTCTTCATAAACTTCATTATCTTTTATTCTGAAACTTATTCCATGTTCTCTTTCATCTTCGGGGAGACTGTTTACTTCGCCGTCTTTCCACACCGTCCTCACATCGGCCGTATATTCCTTTTCAGGATCCAGTCCCTCCAGTATAAAGTATGTAGCAGGCGAATATCCTATCAGCTCATTATTGAGATAGACCTGGTATCCTGCATTAAGGTAATACTGCGCACGCCAGCTGAGCTTAACTGCATCCTCACCCACGGCTTCGACGGACAGCCTGCCCGGATCCCTGGTCTCATATTTGTAAGACCAGGCGGGTTCAAAGGACACATCCCACTCTATAGCGGTTGTTTTTGAGGGATATATGGTCACTGTGGACCATCCCTGGTGGTTTGTTATGCTTGTCCTCACCCTACCCCCTTTTCTGACTTTAACCTCGCTTACCTTATAATATTCACCCCTGGGAAAGGCAAAATGCAGCTGGTATGGATCATCTTTTATTATATTGCTCACACCTGAGTATTTCTTCGTCTCGTCATCATACTCCATCTCTTCCAGGTCTACCCAGCCCTGTGTTATATGCCTGTTTGTCGACACCAGCTGTATCTTTCCATTATCAGGCATAAGCGTTATCACCCTGCAGCTTGTGGGCGGCACTTCAAAGGCCATTCCTTTTTCCCATGCCCCAAGGTATTCATTATTCCAGAAGTCAAAGGCATGGTAAGGACCGTCATGATCAAGACCGATATCCGGAAAATCCAGCACATGCTGCTTCAGCTCTTTCTCGTCGTAGTTAAACAGTCCAACCACATCATACTGCCTGCCGAGGTGATTTATCTTCAGGTCCCACAGTGTTTTCCTCCTGTCAGTCGGAAACAGGTCTACCGGTCTTATATCCACTGCCGGGTAAACTTTTTTAAGCAGTTTCACCCTCTCATCCGAGAGGTCTGTAAGCCTGTCGCTTGTCATCAGTGCCTGTCCGGTCAGCCCCTGCAGCGTTGCCCATACCTGTGCCTGCTGAAGAGTCAGTGGCTGTCGCAGCATCAATACATCCGGATCAGTATACCATGCAATATTATGCTGGTAATAATGCCTCATTGTAGGCATCAGTGAGGTAAAAAAGCCACTCCATCCCAGTACCACATCACCTCCTGTCCGTGACCCGTCCATTATACCCATGCCTTCGGTTGGTATTCCCCAGCATCCGAGCAGGTACCGTTCAGGACCTATTGTTTCGCGCATTATTTCCAGGGTCCTGCGGTATAATTCTTCATTATCCTCACCCGGGTTCTCCATAAATTCATTGACCCTGTCATATTCCCTTACGACGATAGGCTGACCATCTATCTTATAATAGTCATATCCCCAATCAACCATCATATCGAAAAGGTCATAAAGATAATCATGGGCGGCTTCTGATGTAGGATCCACCAGGTATTTCCCTTCCCATGTGCTGGATGCCGAGCTGCTGTCAGGTTTAAAAATAAAGACACCGGGATTTTCATTCACCACTGAGTCGCTGGACTGCCCGTGCGGAGCTATCCATATACCCGGTACCAGTCCGCGCCCCTTTATATATTCAGCCAGGCTTTCCATTCCCGAGGGGAAGGCCTCGTCAGTGCCTGTCCAGTCGCGCGAACCATGGCCCCCATCTTCCCTTTCTTTTTGCCACCCGTCATCTATCTGCAGGACGGTAGCGCCATAATCAATAAGGTTCTCCGCTATCCAGTCAGCATTAAGCTTTACCTCTTCTTCATTAATATGCTGGTAATAATAATACCATGTACACATCCCTGACGGCGGCAGGGGGAAGATATCTTTTTTTACCGGGCTGTAGTAATCCAGTCCCAGGCTATCCCTGTACCAGTGTGGAATTATTGTGCCGTCATCCAGTGTCACCTGGTCCTCCACAGGGTCAAAGACACCGTCTGCCATGCTTGTTTCAACATTACCCAGTGCCATCAGGAACAGCTCTTCATTATTCTCATCCGATATCCTTGCCGGCACGGTATATGGCCATTCCCTGTAAGTGTATTCCGGACCGGTAGCAATTTTTTTATTATCACTGCAGGCTCCGGCTATAATGGCAAGCATCAGTGATAATAATGTAATGTTGACAGGTATTGTTTTTTGCATCATCTCAGGTTTATTGTATAGTTTATTATTTCTTTTCCAGTGTAAGAAGGTGTGTGTCTGATGAAATCTTCATCTCTGCATATTTTCTGCTGCCCGACTCCCTGATTTGCAGTTTTTTGCCATCAAGCTTCAGTTCCCAATCCGGGGGCAAGCTCAGGTATACACGTGTAATATGCTCATCACCGCTCCTGTTCTCAACCAGGGCCTTTATTGTTTTTCCTTTACTGTCATATATCACCTTTTCATCCTTTTTAAATCCATCTCTTTCCATCTCCATACCCACACGTTCATCTTCAGTCATTACCCAGAACCGGCACCTGAGACCGTCTTTTGGTGTAACATGATATTCCATTCCTTTTTCTTCCAGCTTACCTCCGTATGCCAGCCATCCGAACAGGGGGTCTTCAGCAAGCACTGTAGCTGCCATCCTCACTGCCGAGCCATGTCCCAGGTCCTGTTCACCATCATAGAACCAGGCTCCCCTTTCAACATCCTTCCGTATCCATGCCCGTCCCTTTTTTGAAGCCATAAAAGCCCATCCTGTAGCCCCGTCATTCTCTTTTCCGGGGGCCCAGTAACCATAATTGCTTTCTTCTGTCCCGGTGTTCATCAGCGACCAGGCGCTGAGGTAGGAAGCATACCCGAGCTGCAGCCAGTCCCACGGCTTCTCAGCGAACCTAAGACCGTAATCCAGTACAGACCAGCCACCCATACGTGCCATATAGGACAGGCAGTGGCGGTCTGAGCTGGTAGTGAAATCAGATCCCAGCAGGAAATATTTTGTCTCCAGCCATCCCCTCACCGCCAGCCCGGCATAATGCTGCTGATCCATAAAGTCGCGTGCCTCTTCTTTGCTTACCCCGGGATGTGACCACCATTTCTCCAGTTTGACATCGTACCACAGGTTGGTATCGGGTTCCATATCCCTTGTGGCCCCGTAGCGTGCAAAAGCGTAGGAAGACTCAAAAGCGGTACGGTCTATCGCATATTCTGAACGGTAGGGATAGTCATCATCATAAATAAAATATTTCACTTTCTTCTCATACTCATTTCTTAACCACGCAGCCTCCTCGTCCCTGCCATGCTCTTCCAGGACAGAAATAAGATCTTCGATCACAAGCTCATTATAACATCCCCATTTATAGGTGTCATACCATGGCAGTATCTCATAGGGATAAATAAAATATGCCCTGGCTGTTTGCCATGCCCTTTCGAGGTATCCCTCCGCATCCAGATACTCAACTTTATCCGGGTACATCTCTGCTACCTGGTACATATGGTAATACAGCATTATTATATGAGGATAATCGTATGAACGCCATATATTCATCTTGTCCAGGTTCCGGTCTTTTACACCTGCCCTCTTCACAGGATCCCTGTTAACCATCCAGTTAGGTGTTCCATAGATGCCATATGGATAGGGAGTCTCCTCAGCTGTCCGCTGGAGACCGCCCCACACAAAATTTTCCAGGTAGTATTCAACTGATTTTATTTCATCATCATCAGGATAGAACACATTTTTTGCTGCTACATATGGCGCCTTGCACAGGGCCGGGTCATCACTGGCCAGCACATATCCCCACCAGTGGTCATAACCGTCTGTATTCTCCGGTCCCCTGAGCACCCCGTTTTTCATATCATAAACAGAATACAGTCCGTCCCACCACTTACCCGGCACCTTATGCTGCTGGCTGTTAACTATGAAGGATGCTCTCTTCTTAAAGAGCGTTTCCAGGTCTTCGGTGGAAAAGAATTCGAGGTGATTGGTCAGCCCGTCACCATAATCAACAAAGAGCATATTCTCACCCAGCCTGTCAAATCTCACCTTATAGATATAATGGTTATCATCTGTTTTTTCAATAAACTCAATCTCTGTCTGTTCCGGGTACTCAGCCCTTATGGCCCTGATATCTTTTTTTGAACGTATCGCCACCCTGGCTTCCAGGTCGCGCGGCAGGCTCATACCCGGTACAACCCTGATATCCAGTAAGCCGTTATCGTATAATATTTGCCTGAGCTCATCATAGCTGTTTGCCCACTGCATCCGGAAGGAATATTCCAGCTGCGAACCTTCCTCCCCTGCCGGAGCAAGGTCATGATAGGTATGTTCATAGCGCCAGTTTCCTTCCTGGATGTTGCCGGCATGACCCGAATGTATATATACCCTGTATTCACCATCGGCATCAAAATATTCAAGTCGTGTTCCCGGCAGGGCCATAATAATGAAGTACGGCGCTTTACCTGAGGGCCTGGTAAAATATATAAAGGAGCCATCCCCTGCAATATAATGATGCTTGGTAAAGCCTGTTTCAAATGTTTGTTCAGGATTACCCCCGCGGGGCAGGTTCCACGGCAGGGGAATGGCAAAATCGCCGATCTTAACCGGAAATTCCATCTCTGTTTTAAGCTTCATCTTCCAGTTTATGCCCCCGTCTTCCGCTATAAATTCCTGCTCCAGGCTCATGGGCATACCCTTTATATAATGCAGGTAATTAACTTTATCATCTTCGGTATTCATTATGGTGTTGCCCATATAATGAGTAAGCCAGTCGCCCCGGGCAATCCTGTAATTTATTACCGGTCTGCCGAACCTGCCTGATAAGGGAGAGGCCTTATAAGGATCATCGCTGCAGGTAACAGAGCTTATGCCCGTTTGAGAAAAAACAGCATTCATATTACCGTCTGACAGCTTAACTGTTTTCTGGGCACCTGCATTAATTTGCAGCAGCAGGAATGCAATCAACAATACACAGTATCGGCACATAGAATT
>JBKHBA010000326.1:0-2599 GCA_046542595.1 Bacteroidales bacterium
CATATTTATCCAGCAGGGTACCATTGGTGGTAAGTGACAGGTCTTTCAGCCCATTTATCCCTGCCAGCAGACCAACCAGCACGGGCAGTTCCTTTCGCACCAGCGGTTCACCACCTGTCAGCCTTACCTTATCTATTCCCTTTGCAATGGCAAGCCTGACGAAGTCTGCTATCTCATCATAGCTAAGGATATCCTTATGGCCCATAAGTTTTATACCTTCGGCAGGCATGCAGTACCGGCACCGGAGGTTGCACCTGTCAGTCACTGATATCCTGAGGTAATTTATCTTCCTGTTATATCTGTCGTACATCAACCTCTGCTCCTTTCTTTATTTCACTAACACCCACCGGCACCTGCATTATACCGTATGCTTCAGGCAGCGCATTTATATGTGCCGACCCGTGGTATTCAACAGGAACCACCTTCTCATCACTGCTCAGACGTACGGGCACCCATGCTGTCCGTCCTGCCCTTTTACGCGAATAGTCCTTTCCCAGTATATGCTTTCTTGCCTGTCCGTCCCCGGTTCCTCCCATAGCAGCCGCCAGCATTGGCCTTACAATAAGCTCAAACTGAATAAAGGAAGATACGGGGTTACCTGGCAGCCCGAAGACAAGTGCATTATCATGCACACCGAAGGTAGTTGGCTTGCCCGGCTGCACTGCTATGCGGTCAAACAATATTTTAACCCCCGCCTTTTCGAGGACCGCAGGCACCATATCAAAGTCGCCCATCGACACCCCGCCCGTGAGCAGCACCATATCGCATTCACCGATGGCCTTTGTGACAAGGCGGCATGTCTCTTCTTCATTATCGGGAGCTATACCGTAATACACAGCCTCCCCTCCTGCCCTTATAAGCTGTGCTGTCAGCTGGTAAGCATTGCTGTTACGTATCTGCGAGGCTCCCGGTTTTTTACCGGGCTCCACCAGCTCGCTGCCCGTGCTTATTACTGCCACCACGGGCCTGCGACCTACAGCTACCTCAATGGCTCCCACCGTTGCCATCACTGCTATATCCTGTGGTTTAATAATCCTGCCCGCCTTCAATACTTTATCTCCCCTGCGAATATCCTCGCCGTGTTTTGCTATATTATCTTTACCTGCTTTACCTGTAAACCTTACCTTTCCGTTTCTCTCCTCTGCCTCTTCAACCATAAAGACCCAGTCAGTGCCTTCAGGCATGGCTGCCCCTGTCATTATCTTAACACATTCGCCCTCTTCCACCTTCCCGGATGCCGGTACACCGGCAGGAATAACTTCATTTATCACCAGCTCACGGCCCAGGTCGGCCTTACGGCAGGCATAGCCGTCAACAGCCGTTTTATTAAAGGGAGGCATATCAATATCACTGATAATATCCTCTGCCAGTACACGTCCTGGTGACTCCATAAAAGGTATATATTCGACTCCTGTATGACGTACATATTTCCCTGTTACTGCTATTGCTTCTTCGAATGGTATCATTTTTTAACACATGTTTCTATATTATCTGCAGCTCCCCGGAAGGAAAGCACAAAAATACATATTTATTTACCGCGGGCGACAATTCCTTTATCTCTTTCCGGCTTATAAGGACATGGAATATATCACCGGCATCCACGAATACTTCGTAGCCGTTCTCCGCCCTGTTAATCTCCGTTATCCTGCCTTTAATACAATTATCACAGTTCTTTTGTTGCTCTCCGTTCAGGCTTATTGCATCACTTCTTATCATCAGCAGGCCCTCACCTGGATATTGACCTGCGGGGAGACTGAATTTATTAAAATCAGTTTCAGCCATATACCTTTGGTCACCACCTTTTATCTTAACGCTGCAGAAGTTACGTATCCCTGCAAAGCGGGCCACAAAGCTGTTGACGGGCTTTGAGAACACCTCATCAGGCTCGCCTGTTTGCAACACCCTGCCGTTATGAATAACCCCCACCCTGCTTGCCAGCCGTATGGCCTCACTATAGTCATGTGTAACATGCAGTATGGTTATGCCCATGTCATTAATCTTACGCAATAAGCTTCTCACATCATCGCGAAGGGTAGCATCAATAGAAGCCATGGGCTCATCAAGTAATATTATCTCCGGTGATGTAACCAGTGTCCTTGCCACGGCAATACGTTGTCTTTCACCACCAGACAGATCATTTGTTTTACGGTTCAGAAGATGTGAGATATTGACATTATCGGCCATCTCCCTGACCATGACGTCGCTTACAGACCTGCTTAATTTTTTTATTCTAAGCGAATAGGCAATATTGTCATATACCGTCAGATGGGGGAAGATTGCGAAATCCTGAAATACCATTCCCGTTTTGCGCTTCTGTATCTTCTCATTTGTTATATCCTTGCCCTTAAGGTAAATGCTGCCTGTATCAGGAGATCTCAGTCCGGCTATAAGCTCCAGCAACTGTGATTTGCCGGCACCGGAGCGACCGAGAAGCACAAAGTACTCCCCGTTTTTTATATGCAGGTTGATATCCCTGAGTGCAAAATCACCATATATCTTTGAAATATTCTTCAGTTCAAGCATTTATTCTCTCTTTCACCCAATACGCATTTCATTCATTTACCTTTCGTTAGAGGTAATTTTCTTTATACTGTTATTA
>JBKHBA010000327.1:0-2566 GCA_046542595.1 Bacteroidales bacterium
ACTGGTCAGATGGAGATAACAGAGAGAGGACCTATCACCGCGACTCCTCCGACAGCGTTAATTTTAGCCGTGATTTTAAAGACCCCAGATACTATGACCGTGACTAATCTTCGAGAGTGAAAAAAAGATAGTCTGTAATTATAGGCAGGTCATCAGGATCAATATCATTGGCCGTAAGTATGTCCTTATCGTCGTAAAACAACTTAAGAAATTCGGTTTTATCCATCTTCCCTTCTGTAATACTCTTCTTATAATTCTCAAGCGCCTCTACACGATTTCCCATACACAGAGCAAGATGCCCCGCATTGATATAATCATGGCCGGTCATTTTATCCTTCGTTATTTTGTCAAAATATTTCTTTGATTGCTCATATTTGCCCTGTACAAAATAACACCAGGCTATGGGTTTAAGTATTCTGATATTGTCAGGGTCATTATATTCAACCTTGAAATAATATTTAAGCGCCGAATCGAAGTCATGCAGATCAAGGTGGCAGTGACCTATCATTGCAATTGTGTGCATATTCCGGGGATCCATCTTTTCTGCTTCAAGATAATATTGCAGAGCTTCCCTGTGATTGCCCAGGCGCCTGTTGCAGAAACCTATCTTTTTCAGTGTCCATACTTTCCTGTCGAGTATCTCGGCATTTTTATACATGGCAAGCGCTTCTGCATAATCAGCATTTTGCTGGTAGCAGTAGCCGGCCTTTTCAAAAAGTTGCGCTTCATCAGCCTGGGATTCTATCATTTCAAGATAGAGCTCAAGGGCTTCATTGTAAAAATCCTTGCCAAAATAGTAATCAGCGAATGTTGACATTCCTTCACTGTCTTTAAGGACCATGCTGAACAGGTTGGTTTTGTGAAAACTAAGCGCATCCCGGAAAACATCATCGAACTCCTTTTTATGCGGGGATAACTTAAAAAACCTGTACAGGTCCTGCAGATACTGTGTTACATGTGTCTTAAATGAAAGTGTGGGATCAAGGTCGAGCTCACTGTCTTTCATCTGATCCAGGCCCTCCAGCTCCATACGGAAAACCTTCAGCATCATTTCCTTCTGGCTGGCAGGCAGGTGTTGCAGGTTGAGCACAAGGCTGAATTTATCGGAATTGCATATAAAAGGAGTCTTGTATAATGCTTCAGCCAGCTCGTTGGTGCCTTCAGCCAGCACCTCGTCCCTTAATAATACATCAATAGCTTCATGATCAGGATGAAAGGGCATGAACCAGTTAGGGATGGTCCTGAAAAAATCAAAATTCTTAAGGTTGGCGAAGGCTGACATATACACATCTGCACCTTCCATCTGGAGCTTTGAGAATTCTTCCATTGTCTTATAGAGGTCTTCCGATTCCTTGAACATGTCAGACCAGTCAGGATTCTTACCTTCCATCATGTCTTCGGGAAGCAGGTTATTCAGGTCAAGCTTGTCTTCAATTTTAGGCCTTAACTCAGCTACCCTGGGCAGTATCTCATCATGCAGTTTTTTGCTTATCTTTTCAGTTTCTCCCGACCTGATAATCTGAAGAATTGTTATTTTAAGGTGATCCCTGAAGTCGTCTTCAACTGAGAGTTCCCTGAGCAGTTTTTCCACCTCAGGATATACCTGTATCCGCCCGTCATAATAGTATAATACGAGCAGAAGGCCTGCCAGTGCCCTTTCGCTGACCTGCTCTTTTCTTTCCCTGTACAGTGCTGCAAGGATATGAATTTTCTCCTGCTCCCAGAATCTCAGGGCACTCAGGGTTACAGCACTAACAAACAGGCTCTGTTCATACCACTCAAATTTACCCCTGTTCATTATTAGCCTGAAAAGATCTTTCTCGGCTTCCCCGTAATTGTCAGTAAGCCAGAGGTGGTTGAAAATATTATTTACAAGCGTCCTGTGCTTGCGGGCATGATCCGATTCAGGATCAAGGGAAACTGTACCTGCCTGGTTCATCCATTCATCCAGCTCCTCCTTGAATATCAGGTCGTCAACTGTTTCTATGATACTCTTACCGGCCAGTTTTTGCTCCCTTGCAGTGTTTTCCTTTAACCAGTATGTATGCCACCCGGAATCCCTGGCAAGTATCTCCTGTTTCACCCTGTCAGCCAGCCCAAGCAGTGATTGCAGCATATGTGTCAGAACTCTTTGTCTCTCAGGATCGTGGACCCCTTCAATGGTGTATTTAACCATGTTCTTGTAGGTGTTCTCAATATCCTCCAGCTGCTGCCTGTGGTCGCCGTTACCGGATACAGCGGTGAGTTCTTTTATCAGTTCAATACTCTGCCTTACCTGTTTGCCTGCAATAAGTTCAGTGATGCGGCTATGCTTTCTTATGAGTTTATTTGTGTCCATATAATACCTTTCTGAAAAAACGGAGTGGCCAATAATTATTTTTTTTTAACGCTTTTACAGGCCTCAATAATCAGGCCGAATGACTCTTTGGCATAAATATGCGGTATGCCTGCCTTATTATACGAAAAAATGGCATAATAAAAAAAGCCGGGCATTAAGATCCCGGCTTTTTCAACCTAAATTAAAAAACCAAACCTAAGAACTAAGTAAAAAACCAAACCTCAACTA
>JBKHBA010000328.1:0-2517 GCA_046542595.1 Bacteroidales bacterium
TATAGGCAAGATAACCATCACCTACGGGAGAGAAGAACAGATCATCATCCGTGGAGTTAACAGGATAGCCCATATTTACAGGCGCTGACCAGCTATTGCTATCTGCTTTTGTAGAGTAGAATATATCGTGCCCGCCCATATTGAAATGACCTCTTGAGCTGAAAAAAAGTACATCATCATTATTGCTGAGAAAGGGTGTTTCCTCGTTGAACGGAGTATTTATAACCGGCCCCAGGTTATTAGCAGGCCCCCATTCGCCAACACTGTCCTTCTCTGACACATAGATATCCAGTCCTCCATAGCCTCCTTTACGGTTGCTTGTGAAAAATAATCTTTTCCCGTCACCGGATATGCAGGCATGTGATTCCCAGTACTTTGTGTTTATATTGTCATTAAGCTTTTCTGCGGGTGACCATCTTCCGTTCTCATAATTGCTCACATATATATTCCCGTCGTATCCGTCGTCCCGGTAAATATACAGTTCATTGCCATCAGGGGAGAGGCTTGTTGAATACCCGTCATCTATAAGCAGTTCGGCCTGTATCTGTATTGGAGGAGACCACTGTCCGTCCACCTTTTTTGAATAGAAGATACCTTCATAGAAAGCCAGTTCACGCGTGAACACCATGGTTTTTTCATCGGCTGAAACCACCGGGTTTACATCTGACCTGGTATCATTTATGTATTCACCCATGTTTTCCTTTTTCAGGTAAAGGGGCGTTTTCATCAATTTTTTTGCATTAATGCAGGCCTGTATCTGGAGCTTGACTATTGTTGAATCATATGTCTTATGATCCATCCCTTCATAGAATGAGCGGTATGTTTCTATAGCACTGTCAAGCTGGTTGGTTATCCTGTATGCTGCACCCAGGTAAAAAAGGGCATCGTATGGTGCATTTCTCTCCCTGAATTTTCCTTCCCTGTATTTGAGGTCAATATGTCTGACAGCTTCCTGCAGGTATGGAAGGGATTTTTCTTTCTGACCGGGTATATTAAGGTAGCAGACACCAATCCTGTATCTGTAGTTATAGTTTTGCGGGTACAGTTCAAGAAGTTCCAGGTATAAAGGTAATGCATCCTGGTATTCTTCGAACAGCATCCATGATTCGGCCTCAAAAAACTTGTCCTTGATTTCCCTGCGGCTCTGTGCGTTTAAAATAGCTGAATTAAAAACCACGGCAATCAATAGCAGTTTAATAGCCTGTCTGTTCATCGGTGTCAGGTTTCATTTCCCCAAAACTAATAATATTAAGACAATATTAAAAAAAAAGGGTCATTTATTGCCCCCCTGCAATGCATCTTTTTTTATTACATGGCTCAGAGGGCCAAAGAATATGGCTGGCTCAGGACCAGAATACTCGCTTCCGGCAATGCATCTTTATTTATTACATGGCTCAGAGGGACAGGTCTTCAATGAAACTGTTTTTCACAAATGACTCCAGGTTTTCCTTAACATTCTTGAGGAACAATCCACCAAGTGCTCCGTCAACAATCCTGTGGTCATAGCTCAGTGAAAGGTACACTATATTTCGTATTCCTATGGAATCGCCTGCTTCTGTTTCAATAACAGCAGGCATCTTTTTGACTGCTCCTATTCCCAGTATTGCTGCCTGAGGCTGGTTAATGATAGGGGAGCCCATCAGTGTACCAACAGTACCGTAATTGGTTATTGAGAATGTGCCACCTGTTATTTCCTCCGGTTTAAGCTTGTTGTTCCTTGCCCTCTCTGCCAGATCATTAACGGAGCGAGCCAGCCCTATAATGCTTTTCTCATCGGCTCTTTTTATTACCGGAACTATGAGGTTACCGTCGGGCAGGGCAGTGGCCATGCCTATGTTGATATTTTTCTTTTTTATTATTTTGTCTCCGTCGACAGTTACATTGATCAAAGGTACCTGTCTTATTGCCCGTGCAACTGCTTCAATAAATATTGGGGTAAGCGTTAGTTTTATGCCTTCTCTTTTGAAGAATTTTTCTTTAATACTGTCCCTCCACCTTATGATATCTGTTATATCCACATCAATATATGAAGTTACGTGTGGTGAGGTCTGCTTTGACCTTACCATATGTTCGGCTATAAGCTTCCGTACACGGCCCATCTCAATAATCTCATCACCTTCACTGCTTGCAGCGGTGGCTAAGGGTGCCTGCGTGGCTGACGTAGTATCTTTTTCCCGGGCAGGAGATTCTTCCTTTATGCGGTCACCCGAAGGTTTGCCATCAGTGGATGGCCTGGATGAACTGTACCTGTCTGAAACCAGTTCCATTATATCATCCCTGGTTATCCTGCCATCCATGCCAGATCCTTTTATTTCATCAAGCTCGGAGTACCTTATATTCTCCTTGTTTGCAATTTTTCTCACCAGTGGTGAAAGGAATTTACCGCCAGGTGTACGGCTTTTTAACAATTCGCTGTTACTGTCTTCTTTATTTTGTTGTGACAGGTAAGTTGAGGAAGCTTTCTTTACTTCTTTGTATTCTTTCTCAACTTCCGGTGCTGATTCTTCAGAAGATGTG
>JBKHBA010000034.1:0-13937 GCA_046542595.1 Bacteroidales bacterium
CTTTTCCGCCATGATGTGCCGGATTTCAACTGGTCTATAGCTGCAATAATCTGCTCCATTGTAGCAGCATACTTTTGTTTACCAATTTTCATACGGGTATCTATAAATCCCGAAGAAACTGGTGTTTGATATATGAACCCTTTGCCGGGTTTATCAAGCCTTCCCTGTTCAACCAGTAACTTAACAACACTCTCTGAATCCTGTTCAGGCATTACCAGGTGTACAATTTCTTTTTCAGCAGGAATAGTGATCCTTATTAAACCCAGTTGATCCCTGATATCGTTTCCTGTTCCATGGGTAATAACAGGTACACAAATACCAAGGTCTAATGCTATTTTAGCCAGGTGTTCACTGCTTCCCGGATCTGAAAGCACACAAATAACATAGGATAGATGATCTATTAAATCATATTCGGGAAAGTCATTCACTATATCTGTTAATGCTTCAAGGTTAAATTCCGGCGGTTCATTACTGAACTCCATCAATTCCTGCGAAAATATTGTTCCCCTGCCTGCAATATGAAATTCACCTATATGAATCAATGCATTCATAATTAATTTTGAATTTTCTCTTGGAACAGAAAAACGGAATATCTTTACCGAAGTGCTCTCGAAAGAAATATTTTCACCGGGTAACCCAAATGGTCGTTTACGAATATATTCTCTTACAATCCTTCCTGTTTCATCGTAAACCGTAACTTCTATTTCCTTTAAAAAGTCGATTAATTCTTCTGCGAGCAATTGATTTACAACACAGGTAATAAGGCTCACCCTGTGAGGAGTATATATGCCTTTAGCCATCTGTGTTCTCCACACTGTTCTGGAAGGAGAAAACACCTTATTCTTTTTCGGTTTGCGTGTCTCTTTATCCATTTGTATTTTCCTTTACTTGATTGTCAATTGAACGTTTTTGTTTTGCAGTCTTGTAAATTCCGTATGATAATACAGTAATAATAGGAAAGGCAGAGGCCAGTGCCAGTATCCCAAATCCGTCAGAAATATTCAATGCTCCCCCAATACTCAGACCCATTGCCAATACTAAAGGAACAGTTACCGGTCCGGTTGTAACACCTCCGCTATCCCAGGCCATGGCTGTATATTGCTCTTCCCCGAAGATGGATAATATAATCAATAAGATATATGGTGGAATAATTAACCATATTAGTGGTAAGCCAAATAATAATCTGGCAAAACCTAAAGTTATACCAATACCAACACCAATAGATACTATCTGTACGATTTGTTTCTGTTTAATGGCCCCGACAGTTAAATTTTCCACTGTTAAGCCCAATGCATTCAGGGCCGGCTCTGCCAGTGTTGCACCAAACCCCATTCCAAAAGCAAACAACAGAACCAGAACCAACCCCAGAACGGTAAGATTTTGTCCAAAAAGGGGTGCCTGTGTTATTATATGTTCATACTGTTCACTTGATTGATCAAACCTGCTTTCATCAAATTCAACCCGCTTTATATCATTATTATCATCCACCATATTGAAATAGGTTTTTACCTCTCCGTTCTCAGAAATACCTTTAAACAATAAAGTAGTATCAAAATTATTAATCATTACGCGGTCTATAAATTTATCTTCTTTAGCGAATGCCCTCGGTAATTCTCCACCTACTTCACCTCCCAGAGATGCCAGACCCAAACGAATTCCGGAAGTTAATAAGGTCATCCCGATAAGTGCAAAAATTATTCCCAGTATAACTTCATCTTTATATCGTATCTTTTCTTTCAACAGTACAACCAATACTATTAGCAACAATAATGAAAGTGGAATAACTGCCCGTACACCGCCTATAGATTCTTCTTTTATTACCTTACCAAAATCGCCGGTTGCTATTACGGATTCTCTATTATCCGTATCTGCTAATAAATCTCTTTCTTCCAGTGAGGCTTTTGTCTTTATCCAATCCGAAAATGAACCTGCAGTAAAAATAACTTTTTGCTCGTCAGTATTTTCCGTTAATTCTAAAAGGTTAGATTGATATTGTTCCCTGCCTCCGTAATATGTTTCCCTGGCTTCCTTGCTTGCATGTGTAAAAGCATGTCTTTTTAAATTATCTTCACTCCCTAAAACGAGCAATGCGTTTTCACGGTTCTCTTTTGAGAAAAAAGTCTTTTCGTCAGTCGGTTCGGGAGTTTTGGAATTTATTATAATCCCTAAAGCGAGAACTGCCAGAATCGGAAATGCCGATGCAAGAAGAATAATCCCAAATCCGCCACTTGTTCCTTGTTTTTTGCTGGACGATCTTGAAACCCCAATTCCCAGGGCAAGAACCAGAGGTACGGTAACTGCTCCTGTGGTAACCGCACCGCAGTCCCATGCCAGGCCAATAATATTACTTAGATTCTGGTTATAATAGGCATAAAGTGAAAGAGTCAGCAATACAGGTATAATTGTGAATATAAACGGCTTAATAGACCAGTTATAATAAAAGCGGAACATTCCCAAAGCAACAGCTATACCAACACCAATACCTACTGATAGTATTAACCAGCTTGAATATGGTTCCAGGAGCATATAAAGTAAAGGGGAATCCCATGCGGTGATCTCAGAACCAGCAGTTCTTAAAGCACTTATAGCAGGTTCAGCCAATGTGGCACCAAAGCCCAGTATTAAGCCAAATACAGCAATAATTGATATGCCCACCCGCTGCGGCATCTTTAAACCAACACGCTCGCCCAAAGGCATTAAACCTAAAATCAAACCTTCAAGAAAAAAAGCAAGACCAAAAACAACCAATGCAATACCCCCGGCTGTACTCACAGCATCTGCCAGTGGTACGCGTAATATTACTGTTTGAAAAATAACCAGGTATAAAATGATAAATGCCACAGAACTAATCTGTTCTTTTATCCGTGTCCATGCATATTTTGAAAGCATAGATATTGATTCGCCAGGTGGTATTTTTATCTTCTTTCTCATATTTTTTCAGGTTTCGTTACTCTAAATATACTGCATTTTTCAATAGAACTGACCTAATTATTATTCAGGCATCCTGGCAGTAACACTATGTTGACTAAAGCTCTGCGCCTGATCCGGATTTTCAGTAAGCCGAATATACAAATATTTTTATTTAGCTTTTCCTGTTGCAGAGGATGTTATAAGGACAGTGCCTGCATTTCTGCATATCCCCTGTCATAATTATATCCCTGTTATGGTCAAATATATCTGACAGTACCTGCCTGAGACCCTTTACAAAACTGTCGCGTAAAAGCATATAGGATCTGACAGTGCCTTTATGATCACCCTTCTTAATTCTGAAAAAGTCTGAAAAATCATCACTGAAGATCTTTCTTACCGGGTAGAGTGCGGGCCTGGGATCAAGACCTTCATTATTCTGCAGGAATAATTCACAGTACAGGAGGGTCTGGAAAGCAGCGCTGTTCCTGCTGTTGTAATCATAATCAAACAGGGAGTCCAGCCATGCTATATCAACACTGTCGCCACCCGACTTATAGTCCAGCACCCTGTGCACTCCCCCGCTAAGGTCCACCCTGTCGATGGTACCTCCCACCCTTACTTCCCGTTCACTGCCGTTAACATCAAATGACACCATTCCCGGATAATCTTCCTCCAGGGAGACGATTACAAAGGGAGCATGACTTTTGTCGGCCATAATAATCTGTCCTGCCATCTTTTCTATTATACTGGTAACCACCAGGTCCTTACCCCTTATCTCAGCCCTGCCACCCTGCATGAACAGGCTTCTGAAAGCATCCTTTACCAGCCGGGCTATCATGTCCTTATTATCTGCAACATTATTGAGCTGCTCACTGTCAACGACATTGCCGGTGAAAGGCTCATACACCTGCTTCATCACATCATGCAGTATATTGCCGAAAGTCAGGGCATCAACTTCCTCAAGCAGCTCCTCCGCCTCTTTGATCCCGGCTATATATTTGTAATAAAACTTCATATTACAGCTGATCCATGTATTTATAGCGCTGGGCGACAGCGGTCTTTTATTTTCACCTGAAAGAAAAGCTGACTCAAAGGCATCATTGATGGCTGCTGTGCGTCTTATTGAATCTTTCACCCTGGCAGGGGGCAGTATTCTGAAGCCGGTGTCACTAAAGGAAGTATTATAGCTATTATCATATTTAAGCTGCAGCAGGAAGCGGCTCATCTCACCGCTGCGGGTGCCATCTGTGCTGCTGTTATAGACAAAGCTTACATTTTCAGCCCTCTGCAGTAACCTGTAGAAATAATAGGCATATATTGAATCGGAATGTTTAATTGTAGGCAAACCGAAAGCTTCTCTCAGGTTATAGGGAATATAAGAGTTACCCGATGGTGATACGGGCAGGCATGCCTCATTGGCTGAAAGGAAGATGATATTCTTAAAATCAAGAGCACGTGTCTCCAGTATCCCCATCACCTGCAATCCTTCCAGGGGTTCACCGCTGAAGGGTATTATCTGCTTCCGCATTATCCTGTCTATAAGCCTGGAATACAGGTCTATACCAGGATTCATCCCCGATTCCTCTATTATCATCTCCAGCTGGTTAAGGGGCAGAAGAAGGCTGTAGATATATTCCTGCTGCAGGCTGAGGCGTGAGCCCCGGCCCTCTTCCGGTGTATCTTCACTGTTATCAAGAAGGTCAATTATATATTCCAGTATCTTCCTGATATATGTCCTGTTATTGAAATCACTGCCAAAGATATATTCAAACAGTCCCTTAGCCGGAAAAGAGTCGCGGCCTATCCTTATAAGGTTTTTCTGCTTAATGGTTTTCACCAGTTCCCCGGCATCAGCCGGATAATGAAAGGCTATATACTGGTGCTGCAGTATATTGATTACATCATTATAGTCGAATCCTGCTTCCCCTGCAATGTGGCCTTTGTTTTTCTGCAGTCTCAGCAGCTGGTGCACCAGGCTGTAGACAGGGGTCTGGAACAAGGGGTATCCCATGGTAACATTTACACTGCCTGTTGATCCCGGCAGGCTGTTGAGCACAGGGGTCAGCAGGTTCTCATCGGCCAGTATTATTGCTGTATTATTGGGATCTGCGCCGGTCCCGTATCCTTCAAGCAGGGATGGCAATAGCTTGGCCTGCGCCACATCGGAGGGAGCTGAGTACACTTTTACCGAACAGTCCGTCGTCTTCCCCGGGGCAATATTGTTCTCAGCGGGATACGCGGATATATTCTGCCTGATAAAATGCCCGGCCTCATGACCTGTATCATCCACCCAGACAGGATCATAATCCCAGTAGAACCGGGCCCTGCCTTCATTCTTCAGCTTTCCAAGTATCACCTTTTCGCATTTATTCAGGGCATTGAAACCCACGAAGTGGCACATTGGCGTATCCGGACACCACTTACTGCCTGCTGAGCTTACCAGGTCCGCCTGCTCCCGGAGTATCATTCCTTCATAGGCCAGCCCTTTAGTCCTGAGAGAGTCTGTAAACCCGGAGTATACCTCCGGCAGTATCTCCCATACAGACAGGAAATCAGATTTTTCCACGGTCATCTTTGAAGCCTCAAAATTGATCCAGAACTGCCTGATTATTCTCAGAACATCTTCGCTGAGCGAGCCAAACTTCCGGTCTATCTCCTTAAGATCGGCCAGGTTGCTGAACAGCAGCCGGGGGTCAACAAGATATTTATCAATATCGTCAAAATCATTGATAAGCATTTCGCCCCAGAAATAAAAATCGTCAAAAGACTCCCTGCTCCCTCCGGCTTTCAGATAAGTTTTATACAGTTCATAAACCAGCTGCACCGTTTCAGCCTGCCTGAGCTCGCTCTGCCCGGCTATAAGGCTGTTTATTGTTTGCAGGGAAGGCATAAAAAGAGGCCTGTCTATCAGCTCCGCCATGTATTTCCTGAAAAAAAGTATTGAGCGGTTATTGGGAAAAACTATGCAATGATCGGCCAGACCGCTGCCATAGGTATCCAGCAGTTTTGATGCTATATCTTTTAAAAATATCCTCATTATCCACCGTGTTTTTTATACTGTCTGCCCTGCCAGGTATCCAGTTCCTCCAGCCTCTGTTCAAAAAGCCTTACCATCTCTTCCGATCTCAACCCGCCCCAGCCCGGGTTTTTTATCATTCCGGGTCTTGATTCACCCGTAAAGCGTTCAACAATAATATCCGGGTTCAGCCTTTCCAGAAATTCAATAAAAAACTCCCTGTACTCTTCCCAGGTGAACAGCTCAAAATCGCCGGGACTCATGCTGTATTCTTCTTCCATTGCCGTACCTTCTATTATCTGCAGCTGGTGAAACTTAAGCGTTTTCAGCGGAAGACCTGATATTATCCCTGCCTCATTCATCATATCCTGCCGCGATTCACCGGGCAGCCCGAAAATAAAATGAGCACCTGTATTTATCCCCCTTGCCGCCGTCTTTTCTATGGCTGTCCTGGAGCATTCAAAATCATGCCCCCTGTTTATCCTTTCAAGTGTTCTGTCATAGCATGATTCCACCCCGTATTCAACTGACAGGTAATGATCAGCGGTAAGCGCCGACAGGTAGTCCAGCAGCTCATCGCTTACACAGTCGGGCCGCGTACCTATTATCAGTCCCATGACCCCCGGGTAAGCCAGGGCCTCTTCATATCTCGCTTTCAGTATATCAAGATCATCGTAAGTATTGGTATATGACTGGAAATAGGCAAGGTAGCCCACCGGCTTTTTGTAGCGCCTGGCATGAAACTTTATTCCTTTCTCAAGCTGTTCACTGATGCTGCTGCCGGGACTGCAATAAGAGGGACTGAAAGCATCATTATTACAAAAGCTGCATCCGCCGGTACCCACTGTGCCATCGCGATTGGGACATGTAAAACCTGCATCTATGCTCAGCTTCTGCACCCTGCCCCCGAATACCTTCCTGAAATAATTGGAGTAGGCATTGAACCTGCGCTTATGGCCCCAGGGGAATATTTTATTGCTTAATTCTTCCATTATACGGCTACCACTACTGACAGGTCAATATACCACAGGTAAGCCTCAATATTTTTATAGCCCATATCCCCTAGTATCTTTTTATAGCCGCTTACCTGCGACTTATGACCGGCCTGTTCATTTCCAAACTTAAAATCCACTATAATTAATTTATCCTTTTTAAATATTATCCTGTCAGGTCTTCTCAGCTTACCATCCGGTGCCAGGATATCCTTTTCGTTCCTTACCCTTACATCTTCCGAGAACCACTCTTTTACCCCGGCGGTATTCAGGGCATTCATTATCTTTTCCTTTATTTCAAGATATTCCTCCTTCACTATTATTCCTTTCCCCAGGTAGCTCTTTATTGCATTATCGATATCATTCTCCGTCCTCACCGAAGCAAGTATCTCATGCATTAAAAGTCCGTAATACCTCCTGTCGCCGCTGTCCTTTTCCCCGGTAAAGTAAGACCTGCTGTGCAGTTTCAGTCTCAGCCGGCTGTCATCCAGTACAAGAGGGTAATCCAGTGGCAGTTCAGCAGGTACAGGTTCCCTCCGGCCCTTTACCCGGGGCACTTTCCCGAAACTCAGGGTGGCGGTCTCATCATCCCAGTGCTTCCCCAGGTCCAGGTACCGTCCACCGGCTTTTTCCGATATAATATCAGAGAGGCAGGAACCTGCTGTTTTACCCCTTTTACCTGCCAGCATATTTCCATACAGGCATTCCCTGGCCCTGGTAAATGCCACATACAGTATATTGAGTTTATCAACAGCTGCCCTGCCCATCTCATCTTTATAAAAATCCTCAAAATATGTATCCAGGAAATCCTTCTTCATCTTCACCGGCACAGCTCCCAGGCGTCTCAGCAACGTGTGATCCGAATATATCCACAGTATCGGCGGCACTTCATTCCTGAAGGTCCATGATATAAAAGGTACCAGGACAACCTTAAACTGCAGGCCCTTGGATTTATGTATTGTCATAAGCTGCATTGCATCGCTCTGCCCGCTCGAAGACACTGAGCGCCTGTTGCCCTCGTTATCCCACCATTCAAGAAAAGCAGGTATATCGTTGGTTTCCGTACCGGCAAACTCAAGCACGCTGTTCTGCAGGGTTATAAGGTATGGTTTTGCATGGTCAATATTACCCAGCCCGGTATAATCTATCACCCTGTCTATTATCTCATATACTGAAAGGTAGCGGACAGATTCAAGGAAGCAGTCAAAATCATCAGTCTTATTACCATCAGCAGCTTTGATTGTATACCCTTCATCTGTAAAAAGTGGTCTTTCAACCATTCCACTGCTGCATGCAAGGAGGTAGTGCTGTATCATTACAGACCGGTTTACCTGGTCATCCTTATCGATAAGGTATTTAAGCACCGATACCAGGAAGACAACCACAGGGGAGCTGTTCAGCAGCAATGAATCCTGTGATATTATACGGTATGAATATTCACTCTTATCACTTTCCAGGGAGAAGGCATAGTCCGTTATCCTGTTTATCACTTCCTGTCCTTCATTTTTTGTGCGGACAAGTATCCCAATATCTCCTGCCTCATATCCACTGTCCTGTATCTCTTCTATCAGTCCCGGCAGATCCTCCAGCGCCTGCTCTTTACCCTCCTCTTCCGATTCATACATCTTCATCCTGACAAATCCATCGCTGTATTTGCCCGGATCATGCTGCCCTGAGCCTGAATATACATCTTTGATAATACCGGTATCAAGGGCAAGCTCCTGCTCCACCTTTGCAGGCAGAAGCCTGAATATCTCATTATTGAAGGCTATGATATTGGCCGAACTCCTCCAGTTTTCTTCCAGGGCTATGGTCCGGTACGAATCAGGGTGAAAAGAATCGCCTATATTTTTGAATATTTCCCAGTCGCTGTTACGCCACCTGTAAATAGACTGTTTTATATCACCTACAACAAGGCTGTCCTCCCCTTCCGCCAGGCTGTTATTAACCAGGGGAAGAAAATTATCCCACTGCACCCTGGAGGTATCCTGAAACTCGTCAATCATAAAATTCTTATACCTGTTACCCACCTTCTCATAAATAAATGGGGCCTGGTCCCGGGCTATTATCCGGCGCAGTATATCCCCTGCATCGGAAAGCAGGAACTTATTCTGATCACTTAGCAGTTCACGTATTTTAAGTGCTATATCGTTTAGTATACCCAGGATGTAAAGATTATCCAGCACCAGCCGGACCGATCTGTACAGTCTTATATTACTCTCATATTCCCCGGCCAGTGATTGCATAACATTGTCCAGACCCGCCCCCAGCGCTGCTTCCAGTTCAGCTGCCGGCTTTTTGCCGGAAAAATATTTACCCTGTTCCACGGCAGCACGTACCGCATTATAGCTGCCTGACGGAACACCTTCCACTGCCTCTGTAAGAAATTTCAGTATTGAGCGGCTTTTCAGGTAAAGCATATCTGTTTCAACATTATTACCGGCCAGTATATCCAGGGCCTGCCCGGCCAGTTTTTTTAACCTTGAGCTGAAAGCAGAGGCAAAAGCATTCATATCCTGTATGACTTCCTTTATGCTGTCCTTATCTTCATTTATAAGCCCCTGATCCTGCAGTATACGATATTCCTCCCTGAATATCTCCCGGCCCAGTGACAGTATCTTACGCTTGAGGTCCCAGCTCTTCCCTTCGAGCACCTCCCTGTGCCCGAACTCGATAAGCCATTCCAGCAGCCGGCTGTCTGTCGAGGCATCCATCAGCAGTCCATCCACGGCCTGCAATAACAGCATATCCGGGTCCAGGATAATATTGAAACCCGACTGTAGTCCCGATTCACGGGCGAAGGAACGCAGGACTTTCTGAAAAAAGCTGTCTATTGTACCCACTGAAAAGTGCGAATAATCATGAAGAAGGTTTTTAAGTATAGACGATGCATCGGATCTTATCCTTTCGGCACTCCTGCCCGTTGAAGAGGCTATCAGTTCAGAATATTCGGATTTCTCTCCGCTTGCCAGCAGGTAGAGGTTATGTAATATACGCTCCTTCATCTCTGCCGTAGCCTTATTGGTAAAGGTGACGGCAAGGATATTACGGTAGCTTCCCGGATCCCTGAAAAGGGATAAGAGATAGATTCCGGCAAGCTTAAATGTTTTGCCCGACCCGGCAGATGCAATATACCTTGTAATAGTTCCTGTTCCCATGAGAAAGATAAATATACCTATTTTTCATATCAGGGCCGACAATCAGCCTGCATATTTACTAACATATCATGGTTTTTTAGTACTTTTCCTCTATAAATTATTTGATTTCATTTGCCAGTTATTAAGACATCTGTAGAATGAATTTCACCTGAAATATTAATAATGATCAGTTTTATTGCTCTATGAAAATCACTTACAGGAAAGCAAACAGGAAAGACACAGCCCTTATTCTAACCTTTATCAGGGAGCTGGCGGAATATGAGAAACTGGGGCATGAGCTTATAGCAAGCGAGGAGGACCTTGAAAAGACATTGTTCGGTGATCATCCTTATGCAGAGGTTGTTTTTGCCGAAGCGGACGGCCAGGAGGCCGGCTTTGTACTGTTCTTTCATAATTACTCCACCTTCCTGGCCAGGCCGGGCATCTATATTGAAGACCTGTATGTAAGACCCGGATACCGGGGTAAGGGTCTGGGTAAAGGCTTACTGTCATATATTGCTTCACTGGCCATTGAGAGGAGCTGCGGAAGGGTTGAATGGTGGGTGCTCAAATGGAATCCGGCCCGCAAATTCTACGAAAGCCTGGGAGCAGAGGCAATGGATGAATGGATGGTATACAGGCTCAGCGGTGACAGCCTGCCGGACCTGGCTGTGAGCGGCTGAATGGACTGGCTGTGAATAGCGGAATGGACTGGTTGTGAATAGCGGAATGGACTGGTTGTGAACAGCTGAATGAGCGGCTGTGAGCGGCTGAATGAGCGGCTGAATCAGGAATCAATAACGCCCGAACCAAGCAGTTCATCACCATCATACCATGCTGCAAACTGTCCGGGTGCAACGCCTCTCTGCATCCTGTCAAAGATAATATACATTCCACCACTGCGCCTGTAAAGCCTGGCCCTCTCCAGGGGCTGGCGATAGCGTATCCTTACATCATAATCCCTTAGCTCATCCGTCTCCATGGCCATGTCAGGTCTTATCCAGTGTATATCCTGTTCTTTTATCATAAGCCCTTTTCTGTGAAGCCCGGGATGCGACTGCCCTTCACCCACATACAGTATATTTTTATCGCTGTCAGTCGACAGAACAAAAAGCGGCTCAGTGTATCCGCCAATATTGATGCCCCTGCGCTGTCCCACCGTAAAAAAATGGGCACCTTTATGCTTGCCTATGGTTGGTCCGGCCGAGGGATTAAAATCATGGGGTGCCGACATAGCTTTAAGCTCCTCAGTGCTTATATCATCATCCGGCAGACCCGTTCCGTACACGGGAAAATCATAAGCGGGAGATATAATAACAGTACGGCCAGTCCTGGGTTCAAGCTTCTGCTGAAGAAAAGTGGGCAGGTCAACCTTGCCTATAAAACATATTCCCTGCGAATCTTTCCTTTCTGCTGTGGGCAGCCTGAGCTCAGAAGCCATAGCCCTTACCTCCGACTTTGTCATATTGCCCACGGGGAATACCACGTCTGACAGCTGCTCCTGGCTCAGCTGGCAGAGGAAATAACTCTGATCCTTATTACCGTCCTTCCCGGCCAGAAGCCGGTGTACCTCCCTGTTACCTTCATAAACCGTTTCCTTACGGCAGTAATGACCTGTGGCAACCAGGTCCGCATCCAGATTCTTCGCTTCACTGACAAAAGAGTCAAACTTTATCTCGCGGTTACACAGGATATCCGGATTGGGTGTTCTTCCGGCCTTGTATTCCGAAAACATATAATCCACAACCCTCTCCCTGTAGGGGCCGCTGAGGTCAACGGTATGAAAAGGTATACCTATCCTTTTTGCCACCATCTCAGCAAACATGATATCGTCTTCATAGCTGCATCCGCCCGTCAGCACACCTGTATTATCATGCCAGTTCTTCATGAAAAGACCCTGTACATCATATCCCTGATTCTTCAGCACCCATGCTGCAACGCTTGAATCAACACCCCCTGACAATCCTATAACAACCCTCTTTTTCATTGACTGCAAATATATTAACATTTTAGAGCACAGGCAAGCTGCTTTTTTGATATGCAAAAATATGCTGATCCAAAGATGTGCCTGCTTAAATGATTTATTGTATATTGTGGCGACGGGCATTTAACGTAAAATTATTTAATATGGACGACACTATCACTTCCAGGAAACAGAGCAGAAGGCATTTTCTTTCACGCATCGCCTATGGTGCAGGCGGAATGATACTGCTCGGGAATTATGGTTTTACCATTAAGAGAGACAGCAGGACCGGTGCCATAAAAGCTATAGCTGTTGATTTTGAGAAATGCACCGGCTGCCGTACATGTGAGTCAGTCTGCTCCGAATATAATAACAAGGTAAAACTTAACGGTGAGATGATAAACGGCCTGAGCAATCCCGCCAGGTCGAACATACGGGTTTACCATTTTAATCCGGACGTGGATATACCATCAACATGTGCCTTATGCGGCGATGCACCATGCGTTGAGGCCTGTCCCGTTGAACCGGACCCGGAAACCGGGCACCGGGCCCTTTACAGGGATGAAGAACTGCAAACCATAGTCAATGACACTGAGCGATGCATTGGTTGCCAGAGCTGTGCAATGGCCTGTGAGCAGGAGAGAGCCGGGGTTATTCACCCTGACCCTGATACCGGCAATCCCAGGTACATGTGCACTCTCTGCGGCGGCGACCCGCAGTGTGTCAAATACTGCCCTTACGGGGCACTGAAATATATGGAAATGCCTGCCGACCGCGACCTTGATAACCTGGCCCCGGAAAAGCTGGCTGAGATAATGATTGATAAATTCTACAAGCTTTAAGGTAAAATGATATGAGTACTAAAGGATATTACGGAAGAATGCTGGAAGTAAACCTCAGCACAGGCAAAATAGAAAAGACTAAGATACCCGATAGTGATATACAGAACTTCCTGGGGGGACGCGGACTGGGAGCTAAGATACTGTACGACAGGCTTAAGCCGGGCACCGACCCGCTGTCGCCGGAAAACATTCTTATGTTTATGGCCGGCCCGTTTGTGGGCTATCCCATCCCCTCCTCATCAAGGACATGTGTCATTACAAAATCGCCGCGTACCAGTCCCGCCGAAAAGAAATATGAACATTCATCCACACTCAGCTATTCCAATATGGGCGGCTTCTTCGGTCCCGAGCTGAGGTATGCCGGTTATGACGGCTTGCTTGTAACAGGTAAATCAGACAAGCCTGTTTATATACTGATAGAAGATGATAATGTCAGTATAGAGGATGCCTCGGAATACTGGGGTATGGGAACAGATGAGTTTGACAAGACTTTTCCCGGCAAGCTGGGAGAAGGGAGGTATGAATCATGTTATATAGGTCCGGCCGGTGAAAACCTGGTGCCCATGGCCTGTGTCATCAACACTGCCGCAAGGGCTGCCGGTCGCGGCGGAACAGGTTGTGTAATGGGGTCAAAGAACCTGAAGGCTGTAGCAGTGAAAGGCTCGGGCGTACCCCCTGTGGCCGATATGAAGAAATATAATGAACTGCTGGGTAAGATAAGGGGCTCATTCATGGAGAAAGACGATAATGTTATGAACTGGAGGTATGGTGGTACGGCCAACGCCCTGGCCTCCTCTTCCAATAATGGAACCCAGGCAGTGAAAAATTACAGCGAGGGATCATTCAGCGAGATAGATAAGATAGGCACCGAAGCCAACAGGCAGAAGATATGGAAGAGGGATTTTGCATGTTTTTCATGCCAGCTGGCCTGCAAGAAAAGCGGCTTTGCCAAAGGGGCCTACGGTGTGCAGGTGCACGACGGACCGGAATATGAGACAGGCACCATGCTTGGTGCCAACCTTATGATCTCTGACCTTAACGGGCTGCATAAATTAATATATGACGGCGATGATTACG
>JBKHBA010000035.1:0-13884 GCA_046542595.1 Bacteroidales bacterium
TTGTTTTAATAGGTTGTCCCAGCAAATTTTCTAACTTCATAGCTTCTTCAGTTTTTCCATTCTTCCTCTGTGAAAATATCCCAGAAGATGCTGTACCTCCTGTTATGAGTGTCATAGAAAGGTTTCAGCACAACATCCCTCGGCTGTCCCACATCATTCATAATAAATGTGTTAGGCTTGCCATTCACTGCTGTCAGCCATTCTTCCGGTGGCCTGTTTTCCGTTATAAGGACAGGCACATACATGGGGTCATATGCCTCAGGATCCTTTTCAGGACCGAGATCACCTGCCAGTACAACGGGACCATGCATTATAGCTACTCTTTTTGGGTTATCCGGCATTGCCTCGAGCCTTAAGTTGAAAGGAATGGATATTTCTATCTTATCACCGGCTTTCCAGTTTCCTTTTACAGGAACAAAGCTGCCGGGCTCCTGCCTGACTGATTCCTTTTTACCGTTTACCCTTATCTCAATCCCCTCTTCAGCCCATGAAGGATACCTTATCCGGATAACCATATCAACAGGTTCTTCGTTTCTGAATTCAACAGTCGCACCCTGCTCGTCAGGATATTGGGTCATCATAACCATATCAAGACCCTTTTCTTCCCATTTGAGTTCCGACGCTATATACTGGCTGATATATAATTCCCTGTCGTTATGATAGAATATATTACGTGCATATTTGGAATGGTTTTCCATACCTGTGCCAACGCAACATGTGAAATAGTACGGATCCTGGTAAGTCTTGAAACCGCCCATCTCCAGCGACAGGTTATAGATTACATGACCTGTCTCAGGATGCTGTGATGAATGCATATGGTTAAACAATGCCCTTTCGTAGAAGTCGGCTACCTCTGCTGTCGGCTTCCAGGTGAAAAGGTGACGTGTCAGCTTGAGCATATTATAAACATTGCACGTTTCCGTGGTGCCCGGACCCAGCCTGTCGCTCAGCTGGTCTGGCTCACCGAAATATTCTTCGAAGCAATTACCGCCGGTTACGTATGAATGATGATGTACTACCCTGTCCCAGAAGAAGCGTGCTGTTTCCCTGTACTGCTCGTTGCCCGTAAGCTCGTAGAGCCTTGCCAGTCCAATAAGCTTGGGTATCTGTGTGTTGGCATGTAAGCCCGGCAGTACGTCCACTTTACCGGCAAGTGAATCCAGCACCTCCTTATGATAAAAAAGATTGGCCGTTTCAAGGTATTTCTCCCTGCCCGTTATGGCATATAACTCGGCAAAGGATTCATTGATGCCGCCATGCTCACAGTGGAGCATTTCCTGCAGATCCTCATCATTGAGTGGCTTTACCACCGAGGATATCCAGCTGGCATAATTTTCTGATATTTCCAGGGCTTTCTCGTTACCAAAATAAATGTAAGCATCATTCAGGCCGGCAAGTATTTTATGCATTATATAAAATGGGGCCCAGTAACCGTTAAGGTCAAATCCGGCCGACCGTATATCTCCTTTAGCCACCTCTTCCTCAAATACTTTCTTTGCCCCCGGCAGTGCCCCTATATAACCATCGCCATCGGCTTCCTGGCATATCTTCAGCTCATCAACAATATAGTTGAGCCTGTCAAGGAATTCCTGTTCACCCGATGTCCTGTACATTAGCGCCAGTGCGGTCATATAATGACCCAGGCTGTGGCCGTTGAGGTTGCGCCGCGGATAATCCTCCCAACCACCGTAGTGTTCGGCTTTGGGCTCCAGTCCGGCCTCCATCCTGAAGGTGGCAAGAAAACGGTCCGGATCGTAGTCCAGCAGTATCTTCTTATTAAGCTCCGTGGCATGGTTAAAACGTCCTTCCAGCAGCTTAACCTGTGTCAGGTCAAAAGGAAGAACCCCGAAATCAACGACTTCTGGTCCTTCTGTTTCTATCCTGTGCTCCTTATCATTAGCACCGTCACAGGCCATGAGCATAATAATAAGACTGAACGATAAAAAAATAATATTCTTCATAATGCTATAAATGTATAATTTACACTTTATTGATTAATCAAATATACATCATAAATGAATTATTACAAAATTTTTATGTTGCCGTTTTAAATTCGTAAGCAGAGAGTTCTGCAGGCTTATAAGCTGGCTTTTTGCGGTATTTTTCTTAAATTTATAATCTGATAAAGCATTTTAAGCATGGAAAAATTTTTAGATCTTGACAGGATTGCCATCAATGTAAAGGCTCACCGTGTACTCAAGGAATTGCTGAAAGAGAATCCCGTTCTGGAGGAGATAATGAGGAATGCAAGGAACGAGACGGAGGCGCTGGTGGGTGTTAAGGACTGGGTGACGGGCATACTGGAAAACCGCCCTGATGCTTACAGGTTTTATAAAGGTGAGGTAAAGGGCAGGGAAGCATTTGAAAAACTGGAATGGAAAGATTTTGCGGCAATACGCATACTGGATTATATAGACCATGCCGGGCGGTCTTATGAGGACCTTAACCTGAGGGGCGAGCAGGCCGTCAATAATCCCGTTAAGATGATATGGATGGCTGTGACCCATGGTACGGGAGGGGCTAAGCCGGCTTTCTTTAAGGATATGCTTTATCTTTTCAGGCAACTGGCAGGCACCTATGAGCGCAGGAATCCTGAAAAGAAGCAGCTGCGCTTATGGATGGAGCGTTTTCCATCCGGACTCGATCCGCGCATTGTTAAGTTAAGGGAGGAGAACCGCGACAGGATAATAAAGATCCTGATTGATAAGATGGATGCCGGCCTTATAAAGGATAAAAAATATTTCTTTGAAGAGGGCCTGACAAGGCAACAAAAGGTGCTTGTAATGACCGAATGGTGGAAGGAGCACCTGTTTCACCTCCGCTTTGCCGTCAGGACACCTGAATTGCTGAATGAGTTGCTGGGCTATTCGCTCGACCCGGACACCATGAAAATACTTAAGGATGCCGAAGAAAAAGGGATTCCCTTCTTTGTCAATCCCTACTATCTTTCATTACTGCATGTGAGGGTGCCGTATTTTGCCATAGGAGCCGATCTTGCCATAAGGTATTATGTGCTGTACAGCCAGCAGCTGGTGAACGAGTTCGGGCACATAGTGGCATGGGAAAAAGAAGACCTGGTGGAGCCTGGCAAGCCCAATGCTGCAGGGTGGATATTACCCACCGAGCATAATATACACAGGAGATATCCGGAGGTGGCAATAATGATACCAGACACCATGGGCAGGGCCTGTGGCGGACTGTGCTCATCATGCCAGAGGCTGTATGATTTTCAGAGCGGGCATCTTAATTTTAACCTTGACAAGCTTAAGCCGAAAAAATCCTGGGATCAGCGTCTTGAAGAGATAATGAGCTATTTCGAGGAGGATACACAGCTCAGGGATATACTGATCACCGGGGGTGATGCCCTTATGAGCAGCGACAAATCGCTGGTGAAGATTCTTGATGCTGTTTATGAAATGGCACTGCGCAAGAAAGAGTCCAATAAACAGCTTAAGGACGGGCAGAAGCATGCGGAGATACAAAGGATAAGGCTGGGCACCAGGCTGCCGGCTTATCTGCCACAGAGGATAAATGATAACCTGGCAGGTATCCTGGGTGATTTTAAAAAGAAAGCATCGAAAGCGGGAATAAAGCAGTTTCTGATACAGACACATTTTGAGTCGCCAATGGAAATTACTCCCGAGGCCAAAGACGGGCTGAAAAAGCTGATCACCGCCGGGTGGACGGTTACCAACCAGCTGGTATTTACCACAGCTGCCTCCAGGAGAGGCCATACCTCAAAACTACGTAAGGTGCTGAATGATATAGGCGTACTCACTTATTACACTTTTTCGGTGAAAGGGTATATGGAGAACAATTTCAACTTTGCTCCCAATGCCAGGGCTGTGCAGGAGCAGATTGAAGAGAAGACCCTGGGCTTTATACCGGAAGAATTTTATGAGGAGATAAAGGGGTTTCCGGAGGAGGCAGAAAATATGCAGGAAAATATAAGTACCCTGAGACAAAAAGCGAATATACCTTTCCTGGCAACAGACAGAAATGTGCTTAACCTGCCGGGCGTAGGTAAGAGTCTGACATACAGGGTTATCGGCATAACCCGCTATGGGCGGCGCATACTTGAGTTCGACCATGATCCCACCAGGGTGCACAGTCCCATAATACATAAGATGGGCAAGATCATTATTATCGAATCAAAATCGATAAGCGAATACCTTGACCAGCTGGCAGAGCTGGGTGATAACCCTGCTGAATACGAGAGCATATGGGGCTATTCGCTCGGGGAAACCGAACCTCGTGTCCCTCTTTATGATTATCCCGATTATGAATTCGAGGTAACAGGGGAGATATCCAACCTGGAGATATAGGATTGCAGTACATAGAGGTTCTTTTTATGTGCCCGGTGCAAAGTTCAGTATCCTGATCACAGGTAAATCACCTGCTTCAGGGCTGCAGCTTAATGCTTCTCCATGGTGGAGAGCAGTCCGCAGGCTGCCATTATATCTTCGCCCCGTGAAGCGCGTATGGTGGTGGTTATCCCCTTTGCCCCGAGCTTATCCCTGAACCTGGCGATGGTGTCGTCGCTGCTGCTTTCAAATGGCAGTCCGGGTGCAGGATGGAACCTGATGAGGTTGATGCGGCAGCGTAGTCCGCTCAGGAGTCGCGACAGCTCATTGATATGCCTGTCGCTGTCATTGACACCCCTGAACATAATATATTCAAAGGATATCCTTCTCTGCCTGCCCCAGTCATAGTCCTTTATAATTTTCATTATTTCAGCCAGGGGATGCCTGTTCTCTGCAGGCATCAGTTTTTTACGCTCTTCGGAAAAAGGGGTATGAAGGCTTATGGCGAGGTGGGCTTCAGTGCGCCGCAGGAACTCTTTCATGCCCGGAATAATACCTATGCTTGATACCGTTATCCGCCGGGGCGACATGCCAAAGCCCCAGTCGGCGGTAAGTATATCTATTGATTTAATAACATTATCCGTGTTATCAAAGGGCTCACCCATGCCCATGTATACCAGGTTCGTAATATTGTCTGTTTCCTCTATGCTTACCACCTGGTTCAGTATATCCGTAGCCGTCAGCTGTCCCTGGAAGCCCTGCCGGCCTGTCATGCAGAAATGACATCCCATCCTGCAGCCAACCTGGCTTGATATGCACAGGGTGTTCCTGCTTTCCCCCGGTATATACGCCGACTCAATAAATTTATTATCTCCTGCCGGGAACAGGTATTTTTTCGTTCCGTCAGCCGACTCCATCTGCTTAATGAACGGGCTGCGCCCGATGATATATTTCATTTTAAGCCCTTCCCTTGCCTTTTTGGAAAGGTTGCTCATGCTGTCAATATCATTCACTTTGTGACTGTACAGCCATTCCACTATCTGCCTTGCAGTAAATGCCGGCAATCCCTGCTCTTTCACTATGGCAATTATCTCGTCCAGACTCTTACCGAATAATGATTCTTTCATAAATAATCTGTTCCTGGCAATTTCAATTATACAAAAGTATGCTCTTTGGACTGATTTCTTGTCAATATTTTATAAATTTCCCTGCGTATTGATATTTCTGAGCCGGAAAGATAAAATAAAAGATGTCTGCAACATTTAAGAGCAAGATATTATTTTTGTATATCTTCATTACTGGATTAATGCAGCGGAACCGGCAGGAGGGATAAAAGGCGGGTGTTAGACAGTGAAGAGCGTATTAACCTGGCAATTACAAAAAAACTGTAATATGAAAGTTTTTATTACCGGCGCTGACGGGGTGCTTGGCAATAACCTGGTAAGGGTGCTTGTCGAACGTTCATTTGACGTTAAAGTTTTTATAGAAGAGGGGCGGAAGGCAGCTTATCCCCAGGAGCTGGAGGTAGAAAAATGTTATGGAAGCATACTTGATTACCCCGTGCTGCTGGAAGCTGTGAAAGGCAGTGATATTATTATACATGCCGCCGCGAAAACAGATACCTGGCCCCCCAAACATATTGACTACTGGAAAATAAATGTTGAGGGCACAAAGAATATAATATCTGCAGCCAGGGAAGCCGGGGTCAAAAGATTATTGCATATCGGTACGGCAAACTCATTCGGTCCGGGCGATGAGGAGAGTCCGGGTGACGAAACAAGGCCTTATGCAGCAGGCAGGTATAAGCTTGACTATATGTGTTCGAAATATGCCGCACAAACACTGGTGCTTGAGGCTGTTGAAAAGGAAGGCCTGGATGCGCTTGTGCTTAACCCCACCTTTATGATCGGGCCATATGACTCCAAACCTTCATCAGGCACAATGATCCTAGCAGTAAACGATGGTAAAATGCCTGGTTATCCTCCCGGGGGAAGGAATTTTGTATACGTGAAAGATGTGGCTGTTGCCATTGCCAATGCCATAGAGAAAGGCAGAAAAGGCGAATGCTATATCCTTGGCCATGAGAACCTGAGCTATAAGGAGGCATTCCAAAAAATGGCATCGGCCCTGGGCGTTAAAGCACCATCGCTTAAGATGCCACGTATGCTGACCCTGGCCTATGGCGGCCTGCTTTCCACAGCCTCCTCATTGTTCCGCTTTACACCTTCAATAACTTATTCCCTGGCTCTTATCTCCACGGAGAAGCATTATTATACAAGCAGAAAAGCTGTCAGTGAACTGAAAATGCCTCAAACACCCCTGGACGAAGCTCTCCGTGAGGCGGTGGCATGGTTCAGGGATAAGGGCTATATTAAACGATAGATACTGTTGCAGGCCTCTGGCTTTCAGGGCCACCTCATGAGAATACAGGGTAATTTAAAATAGGCACTAAGGAAATACTGTTAAAAGCATGCAAAATTATTTTAAGGATAAGGTTGTTTTTATTACCGGTTCAAGCAAGGGTATAGGAAAAGCCACAGCTCTCCTTTTTGGCCGTTACGGAGCAAGGGTCTGTATTAACGGCAGGAGCCGGGAGTCGCTGGACGCAACATACAGGGAGCTGGTATCGGCCGGCGTGACCTGCCTCAGCCTGGCCGGTGATGTGTCTGACAGTGAGCAGTGCCGGGAAATGACAGAGAAGATTATCGGGGAATACGGGAGACTGGATGTGCTTGTTAACAATGCCGGCATTGCCAGTCATGGCAAGTTCCATGAACTTACTACAGACGCATGGGACCGCACGGTGGGCATTAACCTGATGGGACCGGTGTATATGTCCACACACGCCCTGCCTCACCTGCTTGAGACAGGGGGCAGTATTATTTTTATTTCAACACTGGCCGGCAGGCTTGGTATGCCCGGACACTCAACTTACAGCGTGTCAAAGATGGGACTGAGTGCCCTTGCGGAAGCCATGCAGGTAGAGTTTAAAAAGAGTGAACTGCATACGGGCATCATATATGTCGGTTTTACCGAGAACGAGCAGAATAAACAGATATTGTACCCTGACGGCACATACCGGACTTTGCCTGCACGTAAGCAGAAGGCTGCCAGCAGGGAAGATGTTGCAAGGGCGGTGGCCGGTATGGTCAGGAAAAGAAGGAACAGGCTTACTCTCTCGGCCGTTGGCAAATTGCAGGCTTTTGCACTGAGATTTTTTCCGGGCGCGGTGAAAATGATACTCAGAAAGGCCAACAGGGAATATGACAGGATGTATGATCAGTGAATTATTATACTGTCACTGTCAAAAGAGGATGCCATAAAATAGCCAAGTATGCCGCCGCTTATATTGGACTCCGGGTTAAAGGGTGTTGATGAGCTCATGGCACTGAATAGTACATCATTCACCAGGTTAAAATAATTATAAACACCATTATCAATAGCGTATAATTCAACCCTTACCGTATCAGTCCTGTAAAAGTCAAGCCTGTAATCCTTATACCCTATGGTGTCTGCTTCAAGGTACCTGTCGCTGAATATCGGGTAATAATCATTCATCAGTTCACCATTGCGGTAAAACCTGAGCATATAGTAGTTATCATTGCCCGGATCATCTGTGATTACTGTTGTCAGGGAGTAAATATTTCTTTCCATGTAGTGAGGAATATCCATCTTTTCATATTCCAGTTTCAGGATCTCCGGTTTGCTGTTGAGATAGGATCTGCCGCTGTATAATCTGTCTCCTGTTGAGATGTTCAGTGTGTATTCGGAGTTTTCCTTCCCCCTGATGATATTTCCGCGGTAAACACCTTCACCGGTATATTCAAGTGTCTCGGACCTGCCCGAATTATCGTCGATGCTCACCATGGCAGCTTCTTCAATTCCGGCTCCTGTAGTGTCAAAATAACTGCCGGTGTATGTCAGTTTTACCTTTGCTGTTGAATCCTGAATTATTTCTGCCCTTGCAACCAGTGCAGGTTCGGATGTATTAAGATCGATATCAATAACCTCCTCGCAGGAACCCAGGCTTAAAGCAGTAATAAATAATATGCTAAAATATCTTCTCATCAGAAATTAATATTAAAGGTTAGGGAGGGCACTATCCCGAAAAGGCTCAGTTTAACAGCTTCAGTGGCGGCACTGTTATTCTCATTTTCCCTGAAGTAGATAGAGTATGCATTATGCCTGTCATATATATTATATACCGAGATATCCCAGCTTGTGTTAAATCCTTTCCTCTCTTTACCCCTTATCTTCATACTGATATCCATCCTGTGATATGCAGGCATACGGTAAGCATTCCTTGCGGTGAAATAGGGTATCAGTATATTATTCAGGCTGTACTTGCCTTCCGGGAAAGTTACAGCATTACCCGTGGCATAGACGAAGACTGAAGAAAGTGCCAGTCGTTTTGAGATGTCCCATGTTCCCACCAGCGAAATATCATGTGTCTTGTCATATTTGGCCGGATACCAGTTGTCATCGTTAATACCGCCTACCAGGTTTTCAGTGCGTGATACGGTATAGCTCAGCCATCCCCTGAACCTGCCCTGTTTCTTCTTTATAAAGAATTCAGCACCATAACTTCTTCCCCTGCCGGATAAGATATTGTCCTCAATGTTCTCATTCAGGATAATGTTTGTGCCATCTTCAAAATCGGTGATATTATTGAGGTTCTTATAATATAATTCGACGGATGATTCAATTATATCACTAAGGAAATTCCTGAAGTAGCCTGTTGCAAACTGGCTGGCTGTAACAGGTTTTACCCTGTCAGTGCTGGGAACCCATATATCAGTTACCTGTCCGGATGTGCTGTTGGATAAAAGGTGAATATACTGGCTTAGCCTGTTATACGATATTTTAACTGATGAGCTGCTGCTGATACGGTAGTTAAAGGACAGCCGGGGTTCAGCTATCAGGTAGGTCCTGTTGCTGTCACGGCCGTTCATCTGCCTGAATGCCGACATCCTGAGGCCGTAACTGGACTTAATCCCATCGCTTATATTGTGCTCGTTCTGCCCGTAAACACCTATTTCCAGTGCCTCCTTCCTGTCCATCACAATATTCAGCCTGCCCTGTTCCGTGGAATGAAGGGCACCTGGATTAAAATCGCGGTAGTGGACCTCCAGGCCTGCATTTATTGTGTTATCCGTATTTGGAAAAAAACTGATATCATTCTTTATGGCGTAATCCTTTATGCCCGACTCGTACCCGGTGTCCCTGTCGAGGTTGAACCCGTAGGAAAAATCACTGTAAATAAGGGATGTATTGGAGAACACCCGGTCGCTGAAAAGGTGGTTCCACCTGAAAGTACCCGTGTAATTACCCCAGCCCATGCCAAATTCCTCATAACCGAAAACATCACGTCCCGCGTATGCCGAAAGGAAGAACCTGTTTCGGTCCCCCACCTGGTAGTTAACCTTGGCATTGAAATCATAGAAATAGAGCCTTGTTCCTTTTTCTATAAAATCACCTGGCAGTGTTTTAAGGATGATATCCGCGTATGACCTTCTGCCGGATAATAAAAATGACATTCTGTCCTTGATAAGCGGGCCTTCAACGCTGAGCCTGGTTGACAGGAGGCCTATGCCCCCGCTTCCTTCAAACTCCCTGTTATTGCCGTTATCCATGCTTATGTCAACAACCGAAGCAGCCCTTCCTCCATACCTGGCCGGTATGCCTCCCTTATAGACAGTAATATCCCTGATAATGTCAGAGTTAAAAATGGAAAAGAAGCCGGCCAGGTGAGATGCACTGTAAACAGGAGCTTCATCCAGCAATATAAGGTTCTGGTCAATGGATCCGCCCCTTACATTGAATCCCGTGCCACCCTCGGATACCGTGCTTATGCCTGGCAGGAGCTGCAGTGTTTTCAGTATGTCCTTTTCACCCATTAAAACGGGTATCAGGTCGGCCTGTTTTATATCCAGCCTGTCCACACTCATCTCAGCATGTGCTATATTACGGTTGCTTTTTACAGTTGAAACAAGCACTTCATCCAGGTTTATACTTTTTTGTTTGAGCCCTGCATCCAGCTTTATATCACTGTTAAGCTGAATGTCTTTTTCAGCTGTTTCATATCCCAGGTACCTGAAACTTATCGTGTAGTTACCCGGCGGGGCTGATAATGAATAGAAGCCATAATTATTTGTTACCGTCCCCTGCAGCCCGGGTTCCAGCACAACAGTGGCTCCGATGAGGTCTTCGCCGCTGCCTGTATCTGTTACCCTGCCGCTGATGGTATAGCTCTCCTGTGCATCAGGATTGAAGCTTTTCTGTGTATCAGCACTGAAGCTCTCCTGTTCGGCCAGGCTGAAGCCGTCCTGTGCATCAGGACTGAGGCTCTCCTGTGCGGCCAGGCTGAGGGGGATAAATAACAGCAGAAATAAATAGCGCATGATAATCAGAAACATTTCTACAATAGTACAATAAATATGGCTTATGATTAAGTATGTAATAATCCAATATTATTTGTATATAAAAAAATATATTCGTAAATTTACTCATTATTAAATAATAATCATTATCACTTAACTGGATAATATATGGCTTTACACGGTTTAACAGGCAAAATGAAGGAAAAGGGCCTTAAGGTTACCCCTCAGAGGATAGCTGTGCTTGAGGCTCTGCAGGCTTCAGAGGGACATCCTTCTGCTGAGACAATATATGAAACTGTGAGGAAAAAAAATCCCAATATAGCCCTTGCCACCATATACAAGATACTGCAGACTTTTGAAAAGAATGATATAATACGAAGGATCAATACAGGAGGTGACATTATAAGATATGATGCTGTTATGCATCATCACCATCATCTGTATTCTTCCGCATCGGAAAGGGTTGTTGATTATAATGATGAGCAGCTAAGCCGCCTGCTGGAGGATTATTTTAAAGAAAGACAAATACCGGGATTCAGGATTGAGGAGATACAGCTGCAGATAAACGGGGAATTCACGGATAAATAGCTTATTCGCAAAAAAAAAACCGCACAGTAAGGGAAAAGAGAATAGGAGAATGATAAAATAAAGATTAATTCAGACACATTCATCTGGTGCGGAAACCGGATCGGATATATTAATGGATAAATTAAATAAATATTATTTCTAACACTTAAAAATTAAAGACTAATGGAAGAGATTAAAGAACAGGAAATTTACGCAATGCCTAAGATTGGTGATAAGGCCCCGGCTTTTAAAGCCAAATCAACACAGGGAGAGATTAATTTTCCCGAAGATTATAAAGGTCACTGGACCATCTTGTTCAGTCACCCCGCCGACTTCACTCCTGTATGCACATCGGAGTTTATGACTTTTGCAAGCATGGAGGAGCAGTTTGAAGAGGCCAACTGCAAGCTGATAGGGCTTTCGGTGGACGGACTTTTCAGTCATATTGCCTGGCTCAGGACCATCAAGGAGAAGATTGAATACAAGGGGATGAAGAATATAGAGGTAAAATTTCCTCTTATAGATGATGTAAGCATGAACGTAGCCAACAAGTTTGGTATGATACAGCCGGGTGAGGCGGCCACACAGGCTGTAAGGGCGGTATTTTATATTGACCCTGAAGGCACCATCCGCACTATCATCTATTACCCGCTCAGCATAGGCCGTAATTTTGACGAGCTCTACAGGGTGCTGATAGCGCTTAAGACAACGGATGAGTTTAAATGTGCTGCACCCGCCGACTGGCGTCCGGGTGACGATGTAATAGTGCCCCCGGCCGGATCATGCGGTGTTGCGGAAGAAAGGATGACTGCCGGCGACTCAGATGTTACCTGCCATGACTGGTTCTTCTGCACCAAAAAGCTGAGCAAGGACGAGGTAATAAAAAAGGTGGCAAAGAAGTAAGCTGATTTCGGACTATTTTTTTTGCTGCCAACGACCGCGGCGAAAAACAAACATAAAAAGGGCCTGTGGTTTTTCCACAGGCCCTTTCTGTAACAGGTGCTTATTATGTACCGGTATTCTGCCGGGTTCAATCTATTTTAATAGAAATACTTTTATGATCGCTGCCTCCTGTTTTAGAATCGAGTGTAAACTTAGCCTCTCCCTTTTTGCCATCCATGGCAATAAAATATCTTATCATTCTTTCTTCCGATCCCTTGAGGCGGAACTCTGTTTTCTCACCTGCCGACAGCTGTGTTTGTGGTCCGGGATCCGACCTGCGGTAGTACCTGGGCCTTCCGTCATCCAGGCCCTTACCTGATGTTTCAACAAGGGTCATATTACCTGATCCCTCAAACTTCAGTACATCGGGTGTTGACCTTTCCAGCTGCACCGACCTGTCGGAGGCTGTGGGGTAAACACTCTCGTTCTCCACTGTTACGTCCACCTGGTAGATATTGCCGGTTACGGCCTTAACCTTTATATCATTGATCTTCACTTTCGGGAACTGGCTTACGCAGTACATTACGAACCTGGCATTCTTCTCCGCCTCCATCTCTATATACCTTGAGGGCGGTGTCCTTTGCATATGTTTCTTTGCCGAGCCGCCAATCCATACCTCACCCAGGTCAGGGTGGTCCACCTTATGGGGGTCTATCCATCCTTCACCGGTAAGGTCAAGGTCTATCCATTTCATATATTCCTCATCAGATACCCTGCCGTCATTATCAATATCGGCCAGGGTGGCCGGTGAGCCCCATAGCTCAATGAGATAGGAATATGCTCCCAGCATATAATATGTGGCGGCATGTGCCTGTCCGGATAAACCTCCTATCACGGGCCTGTAATTTTTCAGTATATATGCTCCTTCGGTGACTATCTCTGTCTGCACGTCCATATCATGCTGGTATTCATCGCTCACCCTGCGGGCGTAGGCCTGTGCATATTTGTTTGTCTTCCTCATCTCTTCCAGCTGCCTTTCCGTTTGCTGCTGCAGCCTTTCCTGCTGATCAGCCGATTGGTTTACCGCCGGCGGGGCCTGGAACATTATCAGTCTCCCGGTATTATGATAATGAAAAGTGGCAAAGATATTAGGATGCGCCAGCTGGAACTCAAAGACGTTACGTGTCTCCGGCTCGGACATGGGGTAGGGATTGCCTGCATCCAGGTTCCAGCCGTAGGGGAAGTTACGGTTTGGGTCGGGTCCGCCTATATCATCTTCATTGATCCTGCCGTCGCCGTCATTATCATATCCTTCTGAGCCTATCCGGGTGAATCTTAGTCCTTCAAAGCCGTCTTCAGCCTCAACGAACCTTCTACCGCCGGCTGACAGCCTGAGGTCGCCCTCAGGGTCCTCACGGTACATATATGACAGCTCACCGTCGCCGTCAACATCCTCAGTGCGGTCTTCATCATACAGCCCGTCGCCGTCATTATCTTCCGGCCTGTAGGTCTCGCGCGGATTATGAGCTGTATTGGGATATTTAACATATGAATCGTTGGCATCCACGTTCAGTCCCGGCAGTATATAAAAACTGTTCTCATTAACCATCTTATATACATAAGGATCATATTCGTACCTGGTAAGCAGGTACCATGCCAGGTACAGGGAGCAGGTGATACCGTTTACCTCGTTGCCGTGGATGGCACCGTCCACCCACATGGCCGGTTTATCAGTGTCACTGCCGGTTGAT
>JBKHBA010000036.1:0-13700 GCA_046542595.1 Bacteroidales bacterium
ACAGATAAATTACCCGTGCTTCTTGCAGGTATAAGGCTTATTGGTATTGATGAACTTATTGAGGCGAGGGCATATCCGGGATTAATGTCCTATTATGAACCATATGCTGAAACTACGGCAAAGGAAAGGAAGACAGAGCTCATGGCCGGTTTATCAGGCATGGTGTCGAGGGTTAATGATAATAATTCCTCATATCCGGGTACATCCATGGGTGTTTATGCTGAACGGAAATTAAGTGAGCGCTTTTCCCTTCGCCCGGGATTAGCTGTGTCGTACCAGGGACATAACCTTTCCGGCAGCCGCGCACTGGATGAAAGCATGGCACTTACCAGAACACAGAGTGATTTTTCATCTGTTGATGTTCAAAATAATACAGCTCAGCTTGATTTTCTGGCTTTTGAGATACCCCTGAACCTTGTATATACTGTGTGGGAAAGAAGGAGATCAAAGGTATATCTGTCTGCCGGAGCATCAACCATGGTATATCTTAACCAGAAGTTTGACGGCAATTATACAAATACATATTATTTTGAAAACTATGACAATGTCACCGGTAATGTAAGCTACGACAGCAATTCCGCCAGGGTTGATGTTGAAAGTAGTTACGGTGCATTGTCAAATATCGATTTTATGGGTTTGGCTAACCTGTCAGCCGGCTATTCAATGCCGCTGGGAGGGAAAAATAATATACTCTTTGAACCCTTTGTTAAACTTCCGTTAAGCGGGCTTACCAGTCTTGACCTGAGGGTATTTTACGGGGGGATGTCCTTTAAATTAAGATTCATGGATCAGAAATAGCCGCTTATCCCTATATTGAGTATCCCCTTATATCCAAAGCCTATCTCGGCAAAGGCACCTATCTGCTTACCCAGGCGTAATCCCAGGGGACTTAACTGGAAATTAATATGGTTATAGCTTGAAGTGTAATTATCCTCGCCAAGATCATTGGTGGACTTTTCCCTGCCAAATGTGTAACCCGCACCTATCATCCCGTACATCCTGAATGATTTTCTGTTGACATATGAGAGCGATACCTCCGGTGCGAGTGTTAAGGCCCTTCTATTAAAGCTGCCCAGCACCTGGTCGTCATCATTCACCAGGTCACCTCTTGCCTTATCTGTCAGCACAGACAGTCCGGCCGCAAAACGGGGTGTGAAAAAATATTTGTAGTTAAGATACAGGGCACCGGTGTAATTAACATTATCACTATACACATTACCGAGTGTACCAAGCGCTCTGAAAATATCAATAAAGACACCTAATACCTGATCTGTCGTGACAAATCCCACCCCAACAGTAAATTCGTGATCATGACCAATGGTCTGGGAATGTGATTTATAATTGCTGACAGTGAATAATAAAATAATCATTAAGCCAGCGGCAAAAAGCTTTTTCATGATTTTATTATTTTTATTTATTTAAATGATATAAATTTATTAATACTATATATATATTGCAAAATTAAAGTCATGCCCGTATCAGTCGTCTGCCCTCAGACTTAAAACCACTCTAAAATAAGGCGCCTGACCTCACAATTATCATGTTTTTTAGCTGTGAAAAAAAAAACACGTATATTCGTGGCATGTTTCAGTTCGGTTTCTTTTCAATGAATATTGTATATATAGCTTTTGCCGCTATATACCTTGTTTCTTTTGGCCTGCTTTCATATAACAAGCTGGAAGCCAGAAAACAGGATAATAGTGCCTTTACGGAAAACCAGGAAAAAACAATAAGCTATCATTCCGTAACTGAAGGAAAAAATCCTGCATCATTTCATTATTCTGATTATTTTACCGGAGGATCTGTTCAGAAGCCACCGGCACATAATCATTGGCTGAATGAAACAGGAGGTTTATCATTTTATGAAGAAATACCGGATCATCTCTTTTGTTTTTCCATTCTTTCAAGACCACCCCCGGCTGTTTAGTGGTTGTTTCAATTATCCGCATATCATCTTTCCCTTTTTTTATCATTATTAATTTCCATTTTCATCACAGTGGTAACTGTTAATATGCGGGGTTAAAGGAAAGATCAATCGCTAACCAGCTAAAATAACGGTAATGAATAAAAAGATATATTTGTTTGTCCTGTTAATTATACTGACAGGATCTTTAAAATCACAGAATATTATACTTTCAGCCGATACAACGGAAATACCCGAGATAAAGATCGGCGAAGTATCGGTGGAATCATCAAAGCATAATCTGAGTCTCAAAGAGTTACCGGCCTCTGTATCAATGATATCTTCAGGGGCTATAGAAGACCACGAAATACGGTCACTTGCGGACGTATCATCAACCATACCCAATTTTTTTATGCCCGACTACGGCTCAAAACTGTCATCACCTGTCTATATCAGGGGTATAGGTTCAAGAAAAAACTCACCTTCGGTGGGACTCTATGTGGATAATGTTCCCTTCTTTGAGCAGTCATCCTTTAATTTTGACTTTTTTGATATTGAAAGGATAGAAGTGCTGCGGGGTCCCCAGGGCACACTGTATGGCAGGAATACCATGGGTGGTATTATTAATATTATAACCGCTTCGCCCATGGAGAAAAGCGGCGGTCAGCTTAATCTCTCAGCGGGTAATTTCGGATATTATAATGGCAATGCCTCTTATTACGGCAGCGTAAATGAATCATTCGGCTATTCAGCCTCTTTCAGCTATACCCACAAAGATGGATATTTTGACAATAAGTTTACCAACGATGCGGTGGACCGTTCAAATTCATACGGACTCAGGAACAAGCTTATTTGGAAGGTACATGACAGGCTTTCATTTAAAAATGTTCTGAATGCCGAACATCTCAGGGAAGGCGGTTATCCCTATGCCGTACTCAATGATACAACAAGGACGGCTGAGGATATCGATTATAACCAGTACAGTTATTATAACCGGAAGATGCTCTCCGATGCTTTTATAATTAAATACCAGGCTGATAATTTTGAAGTGGTATCAACAAGTGCATACCAGTACCTCGATGATTTCCAGGGTGTTGATCAGGATTTTACGGCTGACTCGCTGTATTATGTTAACCAGGACCAGAAGCAGCATATGTTTTCCCAGGAACTGATAGTGAGGAATACTGATGACAGCAGGTATAACTGGCTTACAGGTATGTATGCGTTCAGGCAGGTTTTTGACAAGGCCGTGGATGTTGATGTATATCCTTCCGGCATGACCCTTTTCAAGGATTATGATCATGTTATAGAAGGCTATGCCTTATTTCACCAGTCAACACTTGAAGATGTGTTTATAAAAAACCTTTCTCTTACAGCAGGATTAAGGATTGATTTTGAGAAGGATGTACTCGATTATAACTATGATATGGCGCTTAACCAGGCAACGGTAAATATGGCAGACACTGTTTATCCGTCACTTGAATATTTTGAGGTACTGCCCAAGCTGGCACTTAACTACAGGTTCAGCAGTAACACCCTCTACATGACAGTTGCACGAGGGTATAAAACAGGTGGTTTCAACTCTACCTTTGAGCGTCCCGAAGACCTTACCTTTGATCCTGAGTTCAGCTGGAACTATGAGATAGGGGCCAGGGGCACATTATTTGAAAGACAGCTGTATGCTGATATAGCTTTCTTTTATATCGACTGGAAAAACCAGCAGATATACCAGACTGTGCCCAGCGGCAGGGGGTCCATGCTGAAGAATGCAGGACGTTCTGAAAGCAAGGGTTTTGAGATAAGCCTTAAGGCCATACCGGTATGCGGCTATGAAGCTTCACTGACATATGGTTATACCCATGCAACATTTACCAGTCATGTCGTTAACGAAGAAACAGATCACAGCGGTAACTATATTCCTTATGTGCCTGCCAATACCCTTACCTTTATGTTGAACAAAACATATCATATTGAAGGATCATCATTGATCGACAAGGTTAATTTTAACTTTATATACAGGGGTACGGGTACAATATACTGGAACGAGGAAAACAGTCACCAGCAGGCTTATTACAGTATTGCTGACCTTAAGCTCAGTGTGATTAAAAATAACCTGGCACTGGATTTCTGGTTTAAGAATCTTTTTAACACCGATTACGAAGCATTTTATTTTCAGTCGCTGGGCAGGGAATATGTTCAGCCCGGCAAGCCGCTGCATTTTGGTATACGTTTATCTGCTAAATTTTAATCATGGAACAAAAAAGCTGGAAGAAATTCCCGGTATTATTCAGTCTATATATTGCTCAATCGGTGCCTATGAGCTTCTTCTCAACAGTGGTACCGGTTATTATGCGGCAGGAGAATTATTCACTGGAAGCTATTGGTCTGCTACAGCTGATCAAGATACCCTGGATTATTAAATTCCTGTGGGCACCGCTGGTAGACCGTACATCAAGCAAGGCCAGGCATTATAAAAAATGGATAATACTGTCTGAACTGTTTTATGCCGTAATAATTATTGGTATCGGGTTTCTCCAGCTGCAAACTGATTTCAGGCTGATAGTGGCACTCATGGTAATTGCTTTTTTTGCCTCTGCCACCCAGGATATTGCAACCGATGCCTATGCCATCCTTATATTAAAGAGGGCTGAGCGGAGCATAGGCAACAGCATGCAATCGGCCGGCAGCTTCGTAGGAGCTTTGCTGGGTACCGGTGTTCTGCTGATAGCTTATTATTATTTCGGATGGAAAACATTATTGTTTCTTCTGGCTCTTTTTGTCCTTTTTGCAGTTATACCCCTGTTGTTGTATCGTAAAAAGGGGGCCCAGATACCTGAGAAAGTAAAGGAAAGGATCACTATTGCTGATATTTATAAGTTCTTCAGGATTAAAGGTATGCACAAAAGAGTGCTGATCCTTGTCTTTTACTATTCAGGCATAATAGGGATACTGGCCATGCTTAAACCCTATATGGTTGATCTGGGTTATTCAGTTAAACAGATAGGGTTTATGTCGGGTATCCTGGGCACATCAGTGGCTGCCTTATCAGCCTTTGTATCCGGCTATATTATAAAAACCATAGGACGGCGTTCCTCTGCCTTTCTTTTTGCTTTTATCAACCTGCTTGCCGGGCTCTTCTTTGTCTTTATTTCCACGGGCACACCCGGATTGTTTGCTATGTATGCCGGTATATGTCTTGTATGGGGTGCCTACGGACTCTCAACGGTAATAATATATACCACCTCAATGGATATAGTGCGAAAGGGCAGGGAAGGCACCGATTTTACTGTACAGATAGTGATAACCCACCTGAGCGGTATGCTTATTGCCGTATTCAGCGGGAAGGCAGGAGATATGCTGGGATATACAGGACTGTTCACCCTTGAGGCAGGCCTTGCTTTAGTGTCCGTTCTTGTACTGATTTATGCATTACCAAAGAAAATATAATATGGAGATATCAGAAAAACTGCTTGAAAAATATAACCGGCCGGTGCCCAGGTACACCAGCTATCCCCCGGCCAACCATTTTACTGATGAGATACGAGGGGATAAATACCTTGAGATGGTACAACTCTCTAACAGCAGGCAACCATCCAATATTGCCGTTTATATACATATACCCTTCTGCCATAAAATATGCTTCTACTGCGGATGTAATTCCTGTAAGCTTAATAAGGGGGATGAATACCTTGAATATCATGAGGCACTGAAAAAGGAAATAGACATTATTACCGGGGAGATAGATGACAGCAGGACGGTGACACAGATACATTTTGGTGGTGGTACCCCAAATTCCATACCTGTAAGATACCTGTCGGAGATTATAGGGATGATCACTTCCGGATTCGCGCTTGCTGATGATGCCGAGATAGCAATAGAATGTAACCCGGCACTGCTGGATAAAGATTATGTTGACAAACTGAAAGAAGCGGGATTTAACCGCTTCAGCCTGGGTATACAGGACTTTGATCAGGAGGTGCTCAGGATGGTTAACCGTGACTCTTCCGCATTGCCGGTGGGAGAGCTGATAGAATATATAAAGAAAGACAATGATAATATTGCCGTTAACCTTGACTTTATTTACGGCCTGCCCGGACAGACGGCTGACTCTTTTCGCAGGACCATGGCTGTGGCGGCCGGCCTGCGACCAGACAGACTGGTAACATTCTCATACGCACATGTACCCTGGCTTAAAAAGAACCAGAAGATACTTGAGAAATATGACCTGCCCTCAGCCCGCCAGAAGGTCGATATGTTCATGGAAGGCTATGAGATACTCAGCAAGGCGGGATATATGCCGGTTGGACTCGATCATTATGTGCTGCCTGATGATCAGCTGTACAGGGCTGTTAAGGAAAACCTGCTGCACCGTAATTTCCAGGGATACTGTACCCGCCATACCACAGGGCAGGTATATGCCTTCGGTGTTTCAGCCATCAGCCAGCTGGAGATGGGCTACTTCCAGAATACCAAATCAGTAAAGGATTATAAGGAAGCCTTGCAAAGGTCTGAATTGCCTGTGGAAAAAGGCAGGATACTGGACGACAGGGAAAAGGTCGTGCGCGAAGTAATCACCCAGCTTATGTGTAATAAGTATATCAACTGGAAAACAATGGGTGAGATTACCGGAGCAGGGGCAGCTACGGTAAAAAGCACTGTACGCCTTGATAATAAAGCACTCAGTGGCTTCGCTGCTGACGGTCTGCTCGAATTTAATGATGATAATATAAGAGTCACTGAAAAAGGCTCTATGTTTATAAGAAATATAGCGGCATCGCTTGACCCGGCATACCAGCCCGAAAAAAACAAATATTCAAAATCAGTATAAGATGAGAACGGATAAGGATGTAATTATTGTGGGAGCGGGATTAACCGGACTTGCACTGGGTGTTAACCTCAAGCACAGGGGTATTGATTTTTTTATTACAGAGAAAGACAGTGAGGCCGGAGGAGTGATCAGGACCGGTGAAGAAAAGGGCTTTGTATATGAAAAAGGTCCCAATACAGGCGTTTTATCCACTCCTGAGCTGGTGGAGCTGTTTGACCTCCTCGGCAAGCTGTGTGAGCTTGAAAAGGCTGATAAAAGTGCCGCCAAACGTTATATATGGAAGGAAGGCAAATGGAGGGCCATTCCATCGGGACTCCTCTCGGCTGTCGGCACACCCCTGTTCAGCCTTTATGATAAGTTCAGGATACTGGGTGAACCCTTTCGTAAGCCGGGTACCGATCCATATGAGTCTGTGGCAGACCTTGTAAGAAGAAGGCTGGGTAAGAGCTTCCTTGTTTATGCCGTTAACCCTTTTATCTCCGGTGTATATGCAGGAGATCCGGAGAAGCTGATAACAAAGTTCGCACTGCCCAAACTGTATAACCTGGAACAGAACTACGGCAGCTTTATCAGGGGTGCAATAAAAAAAGCTAAGGAAGATAAGACGGAGCTGGAAAGAAGGGCTACAAAAGAAGTTTTTTCAGTTAAGGGAGGTCTTGCAAACCTTATCAAAGCCATGGTTCGCTTTATTGGCGAAGAGAATATACTGCTGCAATGTGAGGATACAGAAATAGATTACAGGGATGGACTCTACATTGTACGGACCGCCGGCGAAGCAGGGAAAAATGAATTTGTGAGCCGCAGTCTGGTCACTACCACTGGCAGCGAATCACTGGAGAGCTTATTAGCTTTTACCGGCAGTGAAGAGCTAAGTGCTGTTACCTCTGTTAAGCATGCCAGGATAGTGCAGGTGGCCGCCGGCTTTAATGAATGGAAGGGTATGCCCCTGGATGCTTTCGGCGGACTGGTACCTTCGCGTGAGAAAAGGAAGGTGCTGGGAGTTCTTTTTCCTTCTGCTATCTTTACAGGCAGGGCACCGGAAGGTGGCGCCCTGCTGTCTGTCTTTATGGGAGGATACCGTAACCCGCAGATAACAGGGAAGACTGACGATGAAATAAAGGGTATTGTGATGGATGAGCTGACAAACATGATGGGCACAGGCGATAATATACCGGATATGATTAAAATCTTCAGGTATGAAAAGGCTATACCGCAATATGAACGCTCCTCGGAAGAAAGGTTCAGGGTTATCGGTGATATACAGTCGCGATACCCCGGACTCCATATAGCCGGTAATATACGTGATGGTATTGGAATGGCCGACAGGGTTAAGCAGGCCGGTCAGCTTGCCGCTGCCATTGAGAACTATACGAAACAGAAAGCTTAATTAATAACAGATATGCCCCCGGAGCCGGTAAAAAAAGCATTGATCCTTGTAAATGTGGGTACACCTGAAAGTCCGGATAAAAGGTCTGTAAGGTGCTACCTCACTGAATTCCTGAATGATAAAAAGGTTATTGACCTGCCCTGGCTGGCGCGTAAGATTCTTGTTAACCTTATAATCATACCCTTCAGGGTCAGAAAATCCACCGCCCTGTACAGGCGGCTATGGACCGGTAAAGGTTCTCCCTTGCTGGTATATATGCAGTCGCTGGTGCTTAAACTGCGCGGTATGGTGCCTGCCGGAACGGATGTTTTCGGTGCCATGAGGTATGGCAGGCCGCCCCTGCGCTCATTGCTTGCCGACCTGGCATCACTTGATTATGATGAGATAAAAGTTTTGCCCTTATACCCGCAATATGCCGATTCAACAACGGGATCAGTAATACAACTTGTTGAATCAGTGAAAGAAAAGTTAAGCTTTAAAAATGACCCTGTTATTATCGAACAGTTCTGGGATCACCGGTCTTTTATTGATGTTTTTGCTGAAAAAGCTGAAAAGCTGTTACCCCGCAGCTTTGATCATATTATATTCTCATACCATGGTCTTCCTCTGAGACAGGTGAACAAAGCTCACAAAGGTCATGATGCCAGTGACTGTGTTTGCGAGACAAGGATGCCGGAGTGGGGACAAAAATGTTATAAGGCCACCTGCTATGGCACTACCCGCATCTTAGCGGAAAAGCTGAAGCTGGAAAAAGACAGGTACTCAACGGCTTTTCAGTCGCGACTCACAAAAAACTGGCTGTCGCCCTTTACCGATGAAACAGTTAAAGAGCTGGCAACCAAAGGGGCCGGACGCATACTTGTTATAGCACCCTCTTTTGTCACCGATTGCCTCGAGACAATAGTGGAGATAGCCGGTGAATACAGGGATCTGTTTATTGAACATGGTGGTAAAGAACTTGTAATGGTTGAGAGCCTCAATGATTCAACCCGCTGGGCCGAAGCCATCATTGATATCACTGGTATTGAAGAGCCTCAATGATTATTCCCCCGGGCCGAAGCCATCATTGATATTTCTGGTATCTGAGAGTTGTATTTAAAAATTCCTGGCAGTATCTGCATCAATAAACTTATTAAATCGTAAATTGGTTTAATTTTTTTAATCATAATTTTATTTACGGATGCATACTGACAAAAAGAAAAGAACAGGAAGAAAGGTTTTGTATGGTATACTGATCTTTTTTGTAATAGCAATAATATCAGCAGCCATATATCTTAACTCACTGATGCCTATCATAACAGGCTATGCTGCCAAAAACCTCTGCTCGTCCGTTTTTATTTCTGAGAGAAGCCAGGAAGATGTGGAGGCCCTTGACCTTGATTTTTCATTTATCAGTTATGTGAACAGTGAGCTTGACACAGAAGCACAGGCTGTCACAAGCAGCTTCCTCTGGGGTAAATCAACCGCTGTTTACAGGGATGGATTCGGTGTTACACTGCTACAGGAAAAGACCATTGATGAACTGAAAGAAACTGAATTCCCGGATATCTCTCCGGGCTACAGTGGCGATACACTGGCATGGCCCATGGGTGATGTGCTGCCTGACTCCCTTTCTGAGTATGGCAATGATGAACTGCACAAAATCAGTCAGGAACTGGTAAACAAGCAGGCTTACGGGGGAACAGCCTTTGCCTTTATGGTTGTCCATAAAGGAGTGCCGGTAGCAGAGGCATATATGAACGGGATGAATAGGAATACAAAGCTTCTCAGCTGGTCAATGGCTAAAAGTGTTACCAATGCACTGGTTGGCACCATGGTAAAAGACAGTGTAATAAGCATATATGATAATAACCTGATTGAAAAATGGTCTGATGACGGACGCAGGGATATTACCATTGAGAACCTGATGCATATGCAAAGCGGACTGGAATGGAACGAGGATTATGGCAACAGGTCGGATGTAACCGTTATGCTTCATTGTGAGCCGGACTTTGCCGAATATGCATATACAAGACCTCTTGAACATGAGCCCGGATCACACTGGTACTATTCCTCGGGCACAACAAACATAGTGAGTTATATTTTGCGACAGCAATTTGATAAAGATGATGAATACTATAGCTTTCCGCACAAAAGTCTTTTTCACAAATTAGGAATTACCGGTGCTGTCTTTGAAGCTGATGAATCAGGAACGCTTGTGGGCTCATCATACCTGTATATGACAGCCCGCGATTATGCACGTTTTGCCCTGTTGTATCTGCAGGATGGCATGTTTGACGGAAAACAGATCCTTCCTGAAGGATGGGTTGATTATACTGTCAGTCCCGCCTCCGGCAGTGATAGGGCATACGGATCATTCTTCTGGCTGAACAGGGGAGGGAAGATAGCTTCTGCTCCCGCTGACATGTATATGTGCCAGGGCCATGACGGTCAGCGTATATTCATTATCCCTTCACTGGACCTGGTAACAGTTGTACTTGGTTATTCACCGGATGATGCAATGGACTTTGAAGGCCTGCTGTCAGATATAATAGCTGCCGTTTCCTGATCCTGGGGAGAAGATTATCAAATTTAACCTTATTTATTTGTGCCTGGTTATAAACAATATGTTTTTCGTATTGTTTATTGGATATGATCAGGAAAGTTGCGCATATGGCAATAAGTGTCCTCCTGTTGATTGCAACGGCAGGTATTACTGTTTCAAAACATTACTGCGGTGATAAGCTGGAAGCAGTAGCTTTAATAAACAGTCCTGATGCATGCTGTGATATGGAGTCGTGCTGCCATGATGAAACACAGGTTTTTATGCTTGATAATGATTTCACTTATACACCGGAAGAACCTGTTAATATACCTGGCTTTAAAACACTTGAGGTACCGGGTTATAGTATTGCTGCCTCATTACCGGTCAACAGTCCGTTCATTGTTTTCAATGACAGGCCTCAACCGCCGGGGTTAAGGACATACCTGGCCTCAATCCAGTCATTCCTTTTATAATAGTCTGGTGATGCAATCATACTGATACAGACAGCTTATCAGTATATGATATCCAAATTTATTCTTTCAGATTATAATATACATCTAACATGCTTGATAAGATTATAAAGTTTTTTCTCGGGAACAGGCTTATTACATTCCTCCTGCTGGCAGTTTTTGTTGCCTGGGGCATCATAAGCTCTCCGTTCGGATGGGACACCGGCATACTGCCGTCTGACCCGGTGCCCGTTGATGCCATACCCGACATAGGGGAAAACCAGCAGATAGTGTTTACGGAGTGGCCCGGACGCTCACCACAGGATATCGATGACCAGATATCATACCCGCTGACCACCTACCTGCTGGGTATACCTGGTGTTGAGTCCATCCGCAGTTCTTCCATCTTCGGCTTTTCCAGTATATTCATTATCTTCTCTGAGGATGTAGAGTTTTACTGGTCGCGATCACGCATCCTTGAAAAACTCAGCTCCCTGCCGGCCGGATTATTGCCTGAGGGCGTACAGCCCGCACTCGGTCCGGATGCAACAGCCCTGGGCCAGGTATACTGGTATACCCTGGAGGGACGCGACAATGAGGGCAGACCAACAGGTGGATGGGATCTTGATGAGATACGCAGCGTACAGGATTTTTATGTTAAATACGGCCTTAATGCTGCTCAGGGCGTTTCGGAGGTTGCCTCCATAGGTGGTTTTGTCCGTGAATACCAGGTTGATGTTAATCCCGATGCCCTGAAAGCCTATGATATACCTCTTCACAGTGTGATGCAGGCCGTGCAAAAATCAAACAGGGATGTGGGAGCCAAAACAATGGAGATAAACCAGGCTGAATACCTGGTGCGCGGACTGGGTTATATAAAAAGCCTTGAAGATATCGAAAAGGCGGTGGTGGCTGTTTATGATAATGTTCCGGTGAGAATAGGTGATATAGCTGTAGTAAGTTATGGACCTGCCACAAGGAGGGGTGTTCTGGATAAGGATGGTGCTGAAGTGGTGGGAGGTGTTGTGGTTGCACGTTACGGAGCCAACCCCCTGCAGGTTATCAATAATGTAAAGGACAAGATAGAAGAGATAGCTCCCGGCCTGCCAAAAAAGACCCTGGCCAACGGTGTGGAAAGCCAGCTGACCATTGTACCTTTTTATGATCGCTCAGGGCTTATCAATGAGACCCTGGGTACACTGGAGGAAGCACTGTCGCTGCAGATTCTTATCGTCATACTCGTTGTCATAGTAATGGTTTATAACCTGCGGGCTTCTTTTCTTATTTCCACTCTCCTGCCTGTTGCCGTGCTGATGGTATTCATTGCCATGAGGCACTTTGGGGTGGATGCCAATATAGTTGCCCTGTCGGGTATAGCCATTGCCATAGGAACAATGGTGGACCTGGGGGTAATACTGTCTGAAAATATTATCAAACACCTTGACGAAGCCCCACCCGGAAAGAAACTGGTTTCGGTAATCTATTCAGGAGCTTCGGAGGTGAGCCCGGCAATACTTACGGCTGTATCAACCACCATAGTCAGTTTTATCCCTGTCTTTACCATGCAGGCAGCCGAGGGTAAACTGTTTGGGCCGCTGGCCTTTACGAAGACTTTTGCACTGGTGGCTGCCCTTATTGTTTCTTTATTCATAATGCCCGCCCTGGCACACCTGTTTTTCGGAGTGAAGATAAAAAGCAGGAAATTTAATAAGTGGCTGAATATTATTTTGCTGCCGCTTGCGCTGATAGCTTTTATAAGCGGGCAGACGTGGGCAGGGGTGATACTGCTGGCCTTTGGTGTAACCGGACTCCTAAAAGAGATATCAGGTGATCATAAGCTATCAGGGAATGGAAGTGGCTTTGCCGGTATCCTGGTACAGAATCTGAAAAGACTGGCGTACCGGCTGCTTGATCACTCGGGACTGATCATTGTTCTGCTCGCTGTGTTATGGCTGCTGGCAAGGTACTGGCTGCCCCTGGGTCCGGGTGAAAGCCTGGTGACAAACCTTGTGTTTGTCAGTATGCTGGTAGCCGTGGTTCTGGGACTGTTCATGCTCCTTCAACACTTTTATAAACCCATACTGCACTGGTGTCTTGACCATAAGGTAAGCTTCCTGATGATACCTGCCTTCATGATCCTTTTCGGCATTGTCTCCTGGCTGGGCTTTAACTCTGTTTTCGGGTTTGCAGCCCGTGGTTTTGATAAGGCAGGATGGAATATACGTACAACAAAAGTGTGGTCAGGACTGGCACATGCCTTACCCGGTGCGGGGAAGGAATTTATGCCCTCGCTCGATGAAGGCAGCTTCCTGCTGATGCCTACCTCTATGCCCCATTCAGGTGTTGAATATAACCGTAAGGTGCTGGGGCAACTGGATATGCTGATGGCCAATATACCTGAGGTGGAACTGGCTGTGGGCAAACTGGGAAGGGTGGAGTCGGCTCTCGATCCCGCACCCGTCTCCATGTATGAGAACGTCATTAACTACAAGCCTGAATATATGCTTGCTGAAAAGGGTCACCGTATAAGGTTTAAAACAGACGGGGATGACCGCTTTATTCTTAACACAGGTGATACCCTTTCAAATGAAGAGGCCCTGGCGGGTGGT
>JBKHBA010000037.1:0-13313 GCA_046542595.1 Bacteroidales bacterium
CTTCTCCCATATCCGACACAATAAACGACTCTTTCAGCTTACTTATAAAATCATCTGCCGTATAGCCGTTAAGGTCGCGGACCACCCTGTTGTAATCTATTATTTCAAGCTGCTTATCAGGAAAATGCACAGCCATAAAGTAATTAAACTCCTCCTCTCCCGTGTAATCCGGATTCTGCTTCCTTTTTTCCAGTCCGACAAGGGCGGCAGCAGCTGTCCTGTGATGACCGTCTGCAACATATGTTGAAGGCACTTTTTCCCTGAACAGTGTTTCTATACTTTCAATCACGGCCCTGTCGTCTATACACCAGAAATGGTGACCGAAGCCGTCTTCAGCAATAAAATCGTATTCGGGTTCCTTCTTTTCGACAATATCATTTACTATATCATCTATCTCTTTAACAGCAGGATAAGTAAAAAACACAGGCTCAATATTGGCATTATTTGTCCTGACATGAACCATCCTGTCTTCCTCCTTATCAGGCCTTGTCAGCTCATGCTTCTTTATGACCCCCAGCAGGTAATCATCAACAGAAGCACAGGCTACCAGTCCGTACTGAGTACGGTCGCCCATAGTCTGGGCATAGATATAAAATTTCGGCTCATCATCCTGAACAAGCCATCCTTTCTCCTGCCATTTAATAAAGTTCTCATGCGATTTGCGGTAGACCTCATCGCTGTGTACATCGATATCTTCCGGAAGATCTATCTCAGCCCTTGTAATATGCAGTAATGATTCTTCTTTTCCCTCAGCCATCGCCCGTGCTTCTTCAGTATTCATCACATCGTAGGGCAGGCATGCCACCCTTGATGCTATATCCTTTGGGGGGCGCAAAGCTTTAAACGGTTTTACTATTGCCATATTTTCAAAAAAATCAGATGTTATTAATTATTAACCCTGTAAGTCTCGTCGCCTTTCTCCAGGAACCCGACTATCTGGTTCGCTGCGGCCAGCCCGGCATTTATGTTAGCCTCGGCTGTCTGGGCACCCATCTTTTTCGGGGTAAAGAAATACCTGCCATCATAAGAAGATTCAATCTTTTCCCGGCAATCGGGTGCTATATCAGAGATATAACTAAAATCGTCCCGTTCGGCAAAAACCTTCATCAGCTCTTCCTCATTAATAACTTCCTTGCGTGCAGTATTAACAAGCACCGCATTATCAGGCATCATACTTAACAGCTCAAACCCTATTGATTTTTTTGTCTGCTCATTCGAAGGAATATGCAGGGATATATACTGGCATCCGGAATACAGCTCTTCAACTGTTTTAAGTGCTTTCACCCCGTCTTTTTCTATATCAGCATTTTTGACAAAAGGATCCCAGGCATAAATATCCATCCCGAATCCTCTGGCTATACCTGCCACATATCTTCCCGTATTGCCATAGGCATGTATACCCAGGGTCTTTCCCTTTAATTCTGTTCCCGGTTTACCGTTAAAGCCTCCCCTGGCAAGATATACCATCATGCCAAGGGCAAGCTCAGCAACTGCATTGGAATTCTGTCCCGGTGTATTCATTGCCACGATATTTTTTTTGGAGCAGGCCTCTGTATCTATGTTATCATATCCGGCCCCGGCCCTTACAACTATCTTCAGTTTAGCTGCGGCATCTATCACTTCACTGTCTATCCTGTCGCTTCTGACAATCAATGCATCTGCGTCAGTGACTGCAGAAAGGAGTTCTTTCCTGTCGCTATACCCTTCCAGCAGTTTCAATTCGTATCCGGCACTGTCAAGCACTTCCCTGATACCTGTTACTGCAGTTTTTGCAAAAGGTTTCTCTGTTGCTACCAATACTTTCATTTGTTTAAAATTTTTAATTTACTGAAAATGAAGAAACTAAAAACTCTTCACATTCAGGAACTCCCGATAAAATCTAATCATTTTCGTTTGTGTCTTTAAAATGTTAAAATTTATGGTCGTTTCATAATATTTTTTAATTATTTGCTTCAAAATCTTTCATTGACTGTACCAGTGCTTTTACGCTCTCCAGGGGCAGGGCATTATATAAGGAGGCACGAAAGCCACCTACTGACCTGTGACCTTTTATTCCCACCATTCCCTTCGATGATGCGTAAGCAAGAAAATCCGCTTCCAGCTCTTTATATTCTTCATTCATAACAAAACAGACATTCATTATGGAACGGTCATTCTCATCTTCAACAGTTGGCATGAATAATTTGTTTCTGTCGATCTCCGAATAAAGCATTTCAGCCTTCTCATTATTGATATTATTCATTGCTTTAACGCCTCCCTGCTCCTTTACCCATTTCAGTGTCTGCAGTGCAGCAAACACTGGCAAAACGGGTGGTGTATTGAACATGGACTCTTTCTTTATATGTGTCCTGTAGTCCAGCATGGTAGGAATAGCCCTGTCAACCTTACCTAGAAGCGATTCCTTAATAATTACAAAAGTAACACCTGCCGGTGCAAGGTTTTTCTGGGCTCCGCCGTAGATAATTCCGTATTTTGATATATCCACGGGCCTGCTCAGTATATCTGATGACATATCAGCTACAAGGGTAACGGGTGAATCTATATCAGTCTTTATCCCGGTACCATAAATAGTATTATTACTGGTTATATGAAAATAATCGGCATCAGAGGGGATGTTATAATCCCTGGGTATATAATTAAAGTTAGCATCTTCCGATGAAGCCACCACATCAACCTCTCCGAACAGTCCGGCCTCTTTTATTGCCTTCGATGCCCATGAGCCGGTATTAAGATATGCTGATTTGCCACTCATCAGGTTCATCGGCACCATTGTAAATTGTGTGCTTGCTCCGCCCCCCAGAAAAAGGACATGATAACCTTCAGGTACTGACAGCAATTCTTTCATCAGCAGCTGTGCCTCATCCATTACGGCAACAAACTCCTTGCTGCGATGCGACACCTCCATAATGGAAAGTCCCGTTCCCTCAAAATCCTTCACTCCTTCAATAACCTTATCAATAGTATATTGCGGCAGTATTGATGGTCCTGCATAAAAATTATGTTTTTTCATTTTTCTTTTTTTATTAATATATATACTAAGTAATTTTTCAGCCCCCACAGGGCTTATTTATTTAAGTTTAATAATTTACCTTCCTTAAGGTATGGTATAGCATCCGTTGAATCTTCTGTATGACAGAATGATATACAGTCATCCAGCCCCTTCTCCCTTAACCTGCTGCGCTGTGCCGCCTTATCAATATAAGCCAAAAGATCTGGTTTTGCAAATTTCCACAGATCAAGCACAATACTTACCGAATCACATTTACTGCTGTATTTACCGCTGTCCAGCAGCCTTTCTGCCAGCGCCCCTGCAAACACCGAATCTTCCAGGCAGACCTTCCCTTTCCAGCCTGCACAGAGAAGTATTACATCCCTTTCCTGCATACTTAGCCATGATGCAAGGCTGCTGATATTAAGAAAAGAACCTATTACAACCATATAAGATCCAGCCGAGGCTTTATCAATAGCCCTGGTACCGTTTGTTGTGCTGTAAACAATGGTTTTATCCTTTACCCTGTCAGCTGTAAAGTTAAATGGCGAATTGCCGAAATCAGCAAAATCAAGCACATAACCATCACGCTCAGCTGCAACCGTATATCCCTTCTTCTTATATTCCCTGGCTATTTCCAGTCCCGGTACGGGTATAAGACTTTCAGCCCCGCTGGCAAAGGCATTGCATATTGCCGAACTGGCTCTCAGGGTATCAATAACAACTACAATTGTTTCAGGATCAGCATGGTATTCAAACAGAGCAGGACTCAGGCATGCTTCCAGGTTATTACCTGTCATGGTTTTACTTTTCAAGATGAGACACCCTATTTCTTATATATGGGAAACTTAACAACACTGGCTTTCAGGTTCTTATTACGTACCTTAATAAATATCTCAGTTCCTTCTTTCCAGTAACCTTTCCTGAGGTATGCCATACCTATCCCCTGCTTCATCATGGGAGACATGGTACCTGATGTTACCGTCCCTATCTTTTCTCCCTCCTCATTGAAAACTTCGTAGCCGTGCCTGGGAATACCTCTTTCAGTCATAACAAATCCCTTCAGCCTTTTATCCACACCTTCTTCCTTTTGTTTAAGCAGGTACTCCTTATCAATAAAATCCTTGTCATCAGTAAACTTGGTTATCCAACCCAGTCCTGCTTCAATGGGTGAGGTTGTATCATCTATATCATTACCATACAGGCAAAAACCTTTTTCCAGCCTGAGGGTATCACGGGCACCCAGGCCTACAGGTTTAATTCCAAATTCCTCTCCTGCCTCAAAAACAGCTTTCCACAGCCTGGCAGCATCATTATTACCGACATATATTTCACAACCTCCGGCTCCTGTATATCCCGTTGTTGAGAATATGACCGAGTCAATTCCTGCAAATGGCATTTCCTTAAAAGAATAGTATTCCATATCAATGATATTCTCACCGGTCAGTTTTTGCATTGCCTTCAGAGCCAGGGGACCCTGAACAGCAAGCTGGGCTGTTGTATCCGAGGCATTTTCTATTCCCTTACCGGGCGACATTCCGAATTTTTCAGCATTCTCAACGCACCATTTCCAGTCTTTTTCAATATTGGCAGCATTGACAACCAGCAGGTATTTTTCATCGCTGAACCTGTAAACCAGCAGGTCATCAACTATTCCTCCCCTTCCATTGGGGAAGCATGAATACTGCACTTTACCATCAAGCAGGGCCGCAACATTATTCGATGTTATATACTGAAGATAATCAAGTGCCTTTGGGCCTGTAACCCAGAATTCACCCATATGTGACACATCGAAAACACCGACTTTTTCGCGTACTGCTATATGTTCATCGTTAATACCCGTATACTCTACCGGCATATTATAACCGGCAAAAGGAACCATCTTTGCTCCAAGGTCTTCATGAAATTTTGTAAAGGGAGTATGTTTCATAGTTTAGTGTTTTTGCTTAAAATATATTATTTGATTTTATCACAAAAGTAAAAATAAAGAAGCATTAATAGTAGTATTTCCCGGCGGACTTTACCCTGCTTTAAAAAATATCACTTATTGCCGGGACTGTTTTGCCCGGAGAAATGCTCTTTCGGAAGGGTAAGCGGGTGATCCTCACTGTTGACAATGGATGTATCAGGAGGGGCAGTAATAACAAGCCTGTATATATCAAAGCCCCCGTAACCTCCCGGCCGGTCGCTTGCCAGCCAGTATTCATCCTTATTAAGCCGCGAAGGCCTGAAGAACATATCATTCGATTGTGAATTAACAGGTATTCCCATATTAACAGGCTCAGACCACCGGCCTGCCTCGTCCTTCACCGACATATAAATATCGTAACCTCCCATACCTCCCTTCCTGTCCGAACTGAACCAGATAGTATCTCCCATATCAGACACATGCACTGATTCTTCGTTGGCAGCAGAATTCACCGGTTCACCCGTGTTATATGGTTTTGTCCATTTCTTTTTCTTTATCCTTTTTATGCTGTAAATATCCCTTCCGCCATTCCCATTTTTCCTGTCACTGGTAAAAAAAATCTCGTTCCCGCCTGCTGTAACTGATATTGATGTTTCCCTGCTTCCTGAATTTATGCCAGGCTTCAGTTTGCCGGGCTTACCCCATCTTCCTTTCTTATATTCGGAAACCATTATATCACCGTTACCTTTATAAGCGGCATAAATATACATTAAACTTCCACTGTCATCTACATGGAGAACTCCTTCATTCATGGCTGTGGCAAGCCTGCTGCCAGCCGGTCCGGAAGGGTCCCATCCCCCTGTTGTACTCCGTGTTGCAACAAAAATGTTCTCATCCCATCTCATATCTATATGCTGTCTTTTATGCCCTTCATCCAGTGGCCTCCGTGTGGTAAAATATAATAATTTACCTTTATTTGAAACAACCGGGGAATATTCATCATACTCAGAGTTTATACCGGTACCCGCATTAATTATTTCTGCTGGCAATGACCGGGCAGACATCTCAATTGCATAATTACACTGGTTTATAAGCTCGTTTACCAGCGGGTTAAACAAATCCGAGTCATGATACCTGTCAGAATACATATTATAGCAGTCTATGGCTTTCCCAAAATCAGCCCGCTGATGGTATGCTCTTCCGGTGAGTAATAAGATATCAGTAGTGACAGCCGGATCCAGTTCATAGGCTTTCAGGAAATAATCGAGCGACTCCAAAGGCTGACCCCCGAACATATAGCTTACTGCTATCTTATAGTTAAGAGCGGCATTATTACTGTTATAATCACTGGCACGCAGGTAGCATTCCGCTGCTTCAGTATACAGGCCTACGCCTGAATCAAATAATTTATCACCATCCTTAATATATTTCCAGGCATCCCTGAAACCCTCTTTTTCCTTCCTGAAACCAGGTTTTGAAACATTGACGGTTTCCTGTCCGCACAAAAGAGCAAGCGGCAGTCCGGCCAGGATAAGCAAAAAGAATAGAAGTTTTTTCACGTGATTATATTTTATTTATTTTATTGGCCACATGGAACTTACCATTAAAAAACAATCATACTCTTAATGTGAAATAATGATGATTTTTTAATGGACGTTTCACGTGATTATATTTTATTTATTTCATTGGTCACATGGAACTTACCATTAAAAAACAATCATACTCTCAATGTAAATAATGATAGTTTTTTAATGGACGTTTCACTAGAAATTTATTTTGTTCTAAAAATAATAATTATTAATCTGATATATACTCTCCTTGCAAAATTATTCGCTTATACCCCGCTGCTCTTGATGAATTTTGTTATTTTTGTTTTAAACGAGAGCCCCCAGGAAAAAATGGAATTCAAATTTATCAATGTTGATTACATTGAAGAAGTATGTGACAACTCACATGATCTTATAAGAGAGATGGCCGGTATTTTCCGTGAACAGATCAGTGAATTCAGGAACGAGATGAAGGAATTGCATGATGATGAGCAATATTATGATCTGGGTTTACTGGCCCATAAGGCAAAATCATCAATAGCCATTATGGGCATGGATGATCTCACCCATAAATTAAAGGAACTGGAGCTTAATGCAAAAGAAGGCGTAAAACCCGAGAGCTACCCTTTGCTGATAGATGAGTTTACAAGGCAGACAGAGGAAGCCATGAAGGAACTTGAAAGCTATCTGGAATCATTATAACCTTATACAATGATCATAATTGAAAAGATTGATAATAACATTGATCATGTAAGCTTTAACAAGATAGAGAAGCTTAATGCAATGGTTGCAGAGGATATTAAATCAGAACTGCTCAAGCTGTTCGATGTTCCAAATTCAAAAGTGATAATCGACCTTGGAGGAATAAGCTATATAGACAGTACAGGCTTCGGCTGTTTTCTTACTGCCATGAAAGCCGCAAGGAATAATTACGGGAAGCTGAAGATATGTAATATTCAAAGCGATGTGGAATCCGTTTTCCAGGCCCTGCAGCTGCACACCGTACTCGAACTGCATAATGATATCAATTCCTGTATAAATAGTTTCTGAATTTCCCCGTAACAAGCCATTAATTACCATCAATGCTGTTATATTTGAAGGTAAAGAATATATTATGGATAAGATTGAATGGAAACCCGGAACAATGATATATCCTCTTCCGGCTGTAATGGTCAGCTGCGGAAGCAACCCGGATGAATATAATATTATTACCATTGCATGGACCGGTACGGTATGCACTGAACCACCCATGTGCTATATTTCAATAAGGCCATCCAGGCATTCATATCAGATTATTAAAGACAGCAGGGAGTTTGTTATTAACCTTAGCACGGGAAGACTGGCCAGGGCGGCCGACTGGTGCGGGGTAAAGTCGGGACGCGACTATAACAAGTTTAAAGAGATGAAGCTCAGTCCTGCTGAAAGTAATAAGGTTAAAGCCCCGTCCATAGCGGAATCGCCCGTCAGCATAGAATGCAGGGTAACAGATATCATTGAACTGGGGACCCATCATATGTTTTTGGCCGAAGTCCTTTCAATACAGGCCGACAAAAAATATTTCAATACCGATACAGGAGTTTTCCACCTGGAAAAAGCGGGCCTCATCAGCTATCAGCATGGCAAATATTACCATACAGGCGATATGATTGGCAGATTCGGCTTTTCCGTAATGAAAAAGAAAAAGAAGAAAAAGAAGGCCAGGAAAAAATAATGCGTTTAGGAAAATAAGACATAAATTAGTATTTTTCATCCTTGATTTATGAAAACCTCATAAGCCTGATTTAAATGAGTGAAAAGATTCTAAAGGCACTGATGCAGCTCTTTGCCATTATTGCAAGACCTGAAAGCAGTGAGAGCGACCGCAGAAGCGTGGTCAAAGCCTTTCTGAGAAGGCAACTGAACGAAGAGCTTGTTAAGGAATACCTTAGTGCCTTTGATGATTTTTACCGGGCTGCCAAGGAAAAGCAGAAGAAAAGTGCACAGAAGAAAAGACATTCTGCGGTATCGGTGAGGATATTGAGGATAACAAACCAGATCAACGACCAGCTCACCCAGAACCAGAAGATAGTGGTGATTATCCAGTTGTTTGAGTTCTGTAAATCAGACGGCACAATAGTCACCGGTGAAGAAATAGAGTTTATAAGGGCGGTAGCTGAGTCATTTTATATCGAGAAGGACGAGTTTGAGCTGATGCGTGAATTTGTGCTGAATGACTTTTCCAGCATACCCGATTCTCCTAATATCATTATTATTGATAACAAACCCGATGAAACAGGTAAACTGAGCCATCATATAACAAACGAAACCATCACAGGACAGATATGGGTGCTGGAGGTAAGCTCGGCCAATATGCACTTCATAAGGTTCACCAATATGGCCGAACTGTACCTTAATGGTCAGCTCGTGCAGGAAGACAAGGTTTATCCTTTCAATCCCGGTTCCTCGCTGCGCGACCCCAAAACCACCCCCATATACTACAGCGATATTATCAGCAGGTTCAGGCGCGAAGAGCTTGAAGCCTCCAGGGTAGTTTATGAGGTGAAAGACCTGGAGTACAGGTTTAAAAGCGGGCATATTGGCATACATAAAATGTCTTTCGAGGAAGAATCGGGCAGACTTGTTGGTATAATGGGCGCTTCGGGAGCAGGTAAGTCAACCCTTCTTAATGTACTGAACGGTATCAACACCCCCTCCAGGGGTAAAGTGCTTTTAAACGGCATTGACATCCATTCAGGCAGTGATGAAGCTGAAGGGCTGATTGGTTATGTGTCACAGGATGATCTGCTGATAGAAGAGCTCACTGTTTATCAGAACCTCTATTATAACGCCAAGCTGTGTTTTGATAATCTCAGTGAAGAGGAGATACATGAGAAAGTGTCAAACACACTGCAGAGCCTGGGCCTGTACGAGATAAAAGACATGAAGGTGGGCAGCCCTCTTAACAAGAGAATAAGCGGGGGGCAGAGGAAAAGGCTTAATATCTCTCTTGAGCTTATACGCGAACCGCCCATCCTGTTCCTTGACGAACCTACCTCGGGATTGTCATCCCGCGACAGTGAAAACATACTCGACCTGCTTAAGGAACTGGCTCTCAAGGGCAAACTGCTGTTTGTTGTGATACACCAGCCCTCAAGTGATATCTTTAAGATGTTTGACAGGCTGGTAATACTTGACACCGGAGGGTATATAATTTATAATGGAGACCCCATTGAATCAATTATCTATTTCAAGGTAAGAACCCACCAGGCCAATTATAACGAAAGTGAGTGCCATGTATGCGGTAATGTGAACCCGGAACAGGTATTCAATATAGTGGAGTCAAAGGTGCTGGATGAATACGGCAAGACCACCAATGTGAGAAAAATTTCGCCAAAGGAATGGAACCAGCATTATAATGAGCATATTGTAAAAAACGAGAGGGAGCTGGAACCCGGACAGGGTGTCCCGGAGATAACATTTAAGACACCCAGCAGGCTTAAACAGTTCCTTGTTTTCATCAAACGTGATATACTTTCCAAGCTGGCCGACAGCCAGTACCTGCTGATAACCATGCTGGAAGCACCCATCCTGGCTTTCTTCCTTGCTTTCCTGATCAAATACTTTGACGAAAGTGCAGAAAATGCACACTATACATTGCTGGAAAACAGCAACCTGCCTGTTTATCTCTTTATGTCTGTTATTGTGGCTATATTTATGGGACTGACAGTCAGTGCTGAAGAAATAATAAAAGACAGGAAGATACTTAAGAGAGAGGCCTTCCTCAACCTGAGCTGGAACTCCTACCTGATGTCCAAGGTAATAGTCCAGCTTGTTATTTCGGCCATACAGGCCTTTGCTTTTGTGCTGGTAGGTAACGGGATAACAGAGATACAGGGCATGTGGTTTGAATACTGGCTTGTGCTGTTCTCCTGCTGGGCCAGTGCCAACCTGCTGGGATTATTGATATCCGACAGCTTTAAAGCTGTTGTTACCATCTACATTCTCATCCCTTTTCTTGTTATACCACAGATAATCCTGAGCGGCATTATCGTTAAGTTTGAAAAGCTTAATCCAAATATATCTTCACCATCCAGGATTCCGTTCTATGGTGAGTTAATTATTGCCAGATGGGGTTACGAAGCTCTTGCCGTCAAGCAGTTTAAGGATAATGATTATGAAGAGATGTTCTACGAATATGATAAGATAATGAGCATCGCAAACTTCAAAAAGATATACTGGTATAATGATCTCAAACAGAGGTTAAGCAATCTTGAGAACGCGCTCAGCAGGAAAGATATTGACGATAATTTTAAAGATGACCTCCTTGTACTCAGAAATGAGATTGCAAAGGAGATGCAGGCAGTACCTGCACTGGAATTTAATTACCTTGACCAGCTAAAACCGGAGAGGGTGACTGAAAATGCCATATCTGCTGCAAGGGATTATATTGAGATACTATATAACAGTTATAAAAGAATATATAATAAGAACTTCAATGAGAAGGACCTTATTGTCAGCAGGGCCATGGAAGAAAATCCCCGTGACTTTATCAGGCTAAAACAAAAGCACTATAATAACAGGCTGGAAGAATTTGTCACGAACTCAAATGAAGAGGAAAGGAGTATAGAATACAAAGGTGAGATCATACAGAAGATAGATCCTATCTTTAAAGACCCTGACCATCCTTTTGTGAAGGCACATTTCTATGCTCCCAGGAAACAGGTGTTCGGGGATTTTGTTGACACTTTCTGGGTAAATATCACGGTAATATGGCTGTGGACTATCCTGACCTATATAGCCCTGTATTTCAGGCTTCTGAAGAGAGTGCTTGATTCAATGGAAGAATTTTCAGAACGAAGGAAGGCAAAAAAAGCTGAAAAAAATTAGGGGTATACACAATACATACCCCTATAACTTTTTTAAACCGATCGGAATGCTTTACCAGGCTATTCAACAATCTCTATCATTTCGAACGGCACCCGGATTATAGACTCATAATCTTCTCCTGCCTCCAGCATATCTTCATCATCCTCCTCATAATACCATTTTATCTCAACATCGTGCTTCGCTTTATGAATAAGTTCGAGTTTTTTAAACACATCGAGTATGCATTTTGATGAGCTGGTATTAAAATACTCGAGCTTTACTTCAACCGTAGTTAAGGGCAGGGGGCTTTCCCTGTACTTATCCAGCCAGTCTACAAGAGGTTTATAAAATTCAACAGAATTTTCAGGTATGGACCTTCCCTCCAGTTTAAATATTCCTTCATTTGAATCAAAATGAACTGTTGGTGTCTTCGGGCTTCCTTCAATAATGATCGGTTCCATATTATAAAGATTTTAAATTATTAATTACTTTCTAATCCGCTGATTCTTATCGATAAACAAAAAAATGAATAATCCTTATCATAATCATAAAACTTATATTCAAGCTGATTGCCTGTTTTACGTGCAATATCTACCAGTCCGAGTCCCCCTCCTCCTTTATCAGATATTTTCTGATGGTGGAGGATAAATTTATATAATTCTTTTATTTCCTCGGCACTTGAATTATTTATTTTCTCAAGTTTCTCTTTAAGCTTGCCTATCTTGTCTTTTGTAACAAAATTGCCGGCTGTAATATTATACCCCGAGGTGTTACGGGTAATAACAATTATACCAAAGCGCTTTGAATCCTGGTCTTCAAAATCCCCCGGCACCGCATCAACATGATGATAAAGGTTCTGAAGGCTTTCAACAAGCACATTATATAATTTCTTTTTAACTTTGGAGGGATCATTGGCCTCTTCGGTTTTCTTTTCAACCGAATCAAGAATCACATTTATCACATCTGCACTAATATCACCTTTATAAGAGAAGATAACATTACCTGTCAGCAAATTCTTAAAATGGTTCTCTACATTAAAGCTCATCAGCTTCCGTTTGACGTGGGCCTGTTAATAACAAGAACAAATATAAAAAAATTCTCAAGTTCAAAAAATTTACATGTCAGGCATTTGATAAAAACACCTTACAATATGTGCAAATAGCCTGAAACACCAGATGAACAGCTCTTTTTCAAAGGCTCCGGTTTCAGCCAGCATCACGGGCACTGCCCCTGTAAAGATCATATTTCATCAGTTTAACTTCCAGTTTACCATTATATAATGTATGTTTTTCAGAGGGTTTCAGTCCTATCTTTTTTAATGCTTCCCTGTTCGAACTGATAAGCCAGGCCGTGGAGCCGGGATAACCATGTTTCAGACGCTCACCTATACCTTCATACAGCTTTTCTATATCACTTATTTCCATTCTTTCACCATAAGGCGGGTTCATTATTATGGTAAGAGGCCTGCCTGCCGACTCAGTATCGAGAAAATCCTCTATCCCGGTCCGTATATCTGTCTCCAGTCCTGCACTTTTAATATTGGCCCTGGCAATCCTGATATTCTGCGGTGATATATCCCTGCAATATACCTGTGTTTGCAGTGGCGTTATCTTTAGTTTTGCATCCCTTTTCACCTTTTTAAAAAGGCCATGATCATAGTCAGGCCAGTTCATAAAACCAAAAAACTGCCTGTTCTGTCCGGGTGGAATACGCCTGGCCATCATTGCTGCTTCTATAGATATTGTACCCGAACCACACATGGGATCAAGCAGGGGTGTCATCATATCCCATTCGCTTTTCATTATTATACCGGCCGCCAGCACTTCATTCAGGGGTGCCTCCGACTGGTACAGCCTGTAGCCCCTTTTAAACAGTGGTACAATGGTTGAGTCAAGGCTGATATTTACCCTTTTTTCATTTATATGGCAGTTAAAAACAATATCGGGATCTCTCAGGTCAACAGAGGGTCGTCTGCCGGTTTTCTTCCTGAACCTGTCCACAATAGCATCCTTAAGAACCAGGG
>JBKHBA010000038.1:0-13148 GCA_046542595.1 Bacteroidales bacterium
TTCTTGTCAGCAGGAGAAATAAAACGGTTTTCCACATGGCAGGGCAGTTCCTTGACGTTCCTGGATAATAGTATGACTTTGAAATATTATAGTAAAATTAAAAAAATATGGTACAGATGCAAAAAATTCCTTTTCCGGCTGATCACCCTTTTCCGGCTGATCACCCTTTCCCGGCTGAAGAACCTTTCCGGCTGAAGAACCCGCTTACGGTTTATAACTGATGCAGTGTCAGGGGCTGGACTGATATATATGATAGTGATTCATTGCCTGTATAGTTGTATCTTTGTCACAGGAAAATCCTTAAAGAATCGTAAATATGGAACAGAAGATACTGATAATAATAAATGATGCTCCTTACGGGACTGAAAAGGCTTATAATGCCTTGCGGATAGCCATGCAGCTTGGGAGAGACCATCCGGAAACGGAGCTAAGGGTGTTTTTGATGGCCGATGCTGCCAATTGTGCCATTGCGGGCCAGACCACACCTGCAGGGTATTATAATACAGAGAGAATGATAAAGTCCGTTTTGAAGAAAGGCGGACAGGTTAAAATTTGCGGCAGCTGTGCCGATGCGAGGGGACTGAAAAGTATTCCGCTTATAGAAGGAACAGAAATCAGTACCATGGCTGAGCTGGCAGGCTGGGTAGCAGGCAGCGATAAGGTACTTACTTTTTAGCTGTGCACGATTCTCAAGATTCATAATTTCCCGGATATCGTTACGTGGGCAAAGCCTATACAGTAATTATGGATTATCTGATTTTATTATTTAACTTACAGCTAGAATCTTTAATTATTAAACTATTCAGACCATGAAACGAAGAAAATTTCTGGAAACATCAGCAATTACAGCATCCATGATAAACCTTTTTCCGGCCGAATTATCATCCATGATACGAGATATACGGAAAGGAAAGCTTGAAAAGAGGGTGCTCGGGCAGACAGGGGAAATGCTTTCCCTGATAGGATTTGGGGGTATTGTGGTGATGGATGCCACCACCGAACAGGCCTCCGCAAGGGTGGGGGAAGCTATTGAGTACGGGCTTAATTATTTTGATGTTGCACCTTCATATGGAAATGCCGAACTGATGTTGGGTCCGGCCCTTAAACCATACAGGAAGGATGTGTTTCTAGCATGTAAAACAACAGAGCGGAAGAAGGAAGGTGCACGAAAGGAGCTTGAACAGTCGCTCCAGAATATGCAGACAGATCATTTCGATCTTTACCAGCTTCATGCTGTGACCGAGTTGAGGGATGTAGACACTATTTTTTCTAAAGGTGGTGCTATGGAAACTTTTCTTGAAGCAAGGAAAGAGGGCAAAGTGCGGTTTCTGGGCTTCTCGGCACATTCCGTTGAGGCCGCACTGGCACTGATGGATAGATTTGATTTTGATACCATTCTTTTCCCTATCAATTTTGCATGCTGGCATGCCGGCAATTTCGGTCCCCGGGTTATGCAAACTGCAAAAGACAAAAACATGGGTATCCTTGCCCTCAAGGCGATGGCCGACAGGCCCTGGAAGGAAGGAGAGGAGCGTACGGTTTCAAAAGTCTGGTACAGGCCCCTGATTGAAGAGAAGGAAGCCCGTAAAGGTTTGCGTTTTACTCTTTCACACCCTGTGACAGCTGCTATCCCTCCGGGTAATGAAGATCTCTTTGCCATGGCACTGCGTCTGGCTGTTGACTTTAATGAGATGGACCCCGATGAGATAATGGATATGAAGAAGAAAGGCCTGGAGACGGAACCCTTATTCAGGTATTCTAAGGGAGATTAAACCAGGCTGTTTTCCGTCCAGCCCAGCTTTACCAGTTCTATCTTTTCAGGATCTGCTGTACCCAGGTTATGACGCGTATCGGCAAGGAAAATATGCCTGGCAGGCGGGTTCAGCGGCCTGTCATCCCCAAAATGTTCTTTTCTTTTAGCCTGCAGTATGCGTAGGCCCACTGAATCGACAGCCACAGGGTCAAAACCAACCAGCAGGCCGCTGTATTCCCATGTGTATTCCTTACTGAAATGGTGCCTGCCTACGCCATGGAAAAGGGGGTTAAGCATTACCAGTATATTAAGCCTTGTTTTACCTTTAACCACGGGCAGCTTCCATAACTCGGCCAGGTCAGCACATGAATCGCCGTGCATGGATGCGGGGTTATCAATAAACATTATATAATTCTTAATCAGTGATCCCACACCTGACCATGCATGTGAGCGGAGAGGTCTTACATTAATGAGTGCTGTGCTTTCCTGGAAAATAGGATCGGTGGTTATACCCCTGTCTTTTATGCCTATATTGTTTTCCTTCACGCCAACATCCATGGCTCTCTTTTTTATTGCCTGTTCAAGTTCAGCCGGTGTGTCCAGGTAATTCCATACATTGGTTTTAATACCCAGTATGTCTTCGGGTTTAAGTATCCCCTGCCAGGCTTCCAAAATATTATCCTTTTCAGTCAGCGCCATCACAGCCTGGTCGAGCATAGTCTGAATCTTTTGAGGATCAGGCTTGTTGAATCCGGTCAGCAGGTCCTTATCGCGTATCAGCACCACCTTTGATTTTCCCTCTGCATCTCCTGGCATGGCCTTCATTGCACTGGCGGGCTTACTGTTGAGATAAAGAAATCCTCCTATGGAGGCCATGGCTCCGTTCTTTATAAGCTTACGCCTTGTGATCGTCTTTTTAGTCATGGTAATATTTTGTATTGGTTTTTTCAATCAGATCTTCTACTTGCTTTTTTTCAGCGGCATCAAAAACACAGACCAGGACATTATCCCATTGTCTGCAACCTGTCCATTTTCCGTCTTCCAGCTTAATGGCATACCTGTCGCCCAGCTCCGGAACATAGTTTTCTATGAAACTCCGGTATGCTTCTCCCGCCTTTTCCTCTGTATCATATTCAACAATCAGAAGGTAATGAGCCGATTGGTTTTCAGTGTACCTGGCCAGTACAGCATCGGTATTATCGTCTATATTCAGGATATTTTCACTGGAAATATAGAAGAGGGCGTTCATCCACACGTAATGATGGAAATAGAAAACACTTTCAGGTACCAGGTTTTCTTCAGGGATACGCTCAAGTATTGCAGGAAGCTCTCCTTCTTCTGGTATCAGCCTGTCTATTATGGCTGCAAGATCCCTGATAGCTTCTCTGGAAACCCCTGTTTCCTCGTCTGTTACAATTGATATATAGTACTGGTCTTTCCAGAAAAGAATGGCCCCTTCATAAGTTTCCGATCCCTGACCGTATGTTTCATCCAGTACTTCGCGACCGTGACTGAAAACACCGAAAGCATTTTTAGCTTCTTTCATGTCAAATATCTCGGCCACTATCCCGGGCTGACCTTCCATAGTGTAGGTGCGGCTGATCACCTTATCAAAATTATAGGATATGAAAAGCTCAGCACCACCGTTGATATAACTGAACAGGTTTTCAGGGCTATAGTACTTATCCTGCCCGGAGGCTTCATAGCCGTTAATTTCATCAGGGAGAAAACCGGCAAGGTCCTGTGCAGAGACATTCATGGCAGATAGGATTATAAATAGTGGTATTATCAGGCTTATTTTGCTTATGCTCTTTTTCATTTTCAGGGCAGGGATGTTAGCGATCATATAAAATTAAGAAAAAATAAGATAATAGGCAGACTATCAGGTTAAAATGTAATGTGATATATATCATTCAAAGCAAAGTATTGTTATTTGTGTTCAGCACTAATTGTCGCAACGGTGCTCTGCCGTAAGACCAGGGATTATTAGAGGTTCACTGAATCGTTAGGGATAAATGAATTATATTTAATTATATTTGATCTTTCTGATCCTTCTTATGATAAGAAAAATAATAAAAAGTATATTCCTGCTTGCCATTGTGTTTCTGGCTTCAATGGTCAGCGGCCAGGATCAGGGCGAAAAACCTCAACAGGATTTTGAAGAATTAAGGGCCAGGGAGCAGGTTCAGGCTCTGTCGGATATGTGCTGGCGGAACAGGGAAAAAAACACTCTGCAGGCTGTTGAATACGGGAAGCGGGCTATTGAAATTGCTACCAGGGAGGGTTTTGACACGGAGCTGTCAAAACTGTTTAATTACATGGGGGTTATTTACCAGCATTATATTGGTGAGACAGAAAAGGCAATTGTTTATTATAATAAAGCACTGAATTATGCACTTCTTACCAAAGACTCAATCGAGATTGCCTTTGTCTATAATAACCTGGGTGATGCCTTTTACCTGGCAGGCAATGTGCCCCTGGCAAATGACTATGCAGAAAGATCAATGAATATATTCCGCTCACTTGATTATAAACCCGGCATAGCCTACAGTTATATTAATATGGGCCTGGTAAACCGGATAAGCCGGAATTTCAGTGAATCCCTCAAATATTTTGAGGACGCCATAAAGATTCGTGAGGCATTGAATGATTCAACAGGAGCTGCTTCAGCCACACTGGAGGTGGCAAGAACATATTATGAAATGGACAGGCTGGAAGAAGCAAAGCGTTTTTTCCGGAAGTCGCTTGAACTGCACAGGAGCATACTTAACAAGAATTATATGGCTCATTCATATCATGGCCTGGGAGATGTGTATTCAAGGATAAACAGGTATGATTCAGCCCTGTTTTGCTATAATAAGGCGCTCGGGCTCAATAAAGAAAGAACTAACCCTACAGGTATTATTGATAATCAACTGGGCATAGCAATGATCTATGCAAAAACCGGGAGTGAGGAAGAAGGAGAAGGTTTGCTGGATCAGGCACTTGAGAAAGCTATCAAAAGCGGTATCGTCAGGAATATACTCAACGCTTACAGGACCAGGGCTGAGTTTTATCACGGACTGGATGATTACAGGAAAGCCTCGGATAATTACCAGGAATACATTGCCGTGTATGATTCCCTGTTTTCTCAATTGCAGTTTCAGACCCTGGAGGAGATAAAGAACAGGTTTGAAATAACGGAGCAGATGAATAAGGTAAATGAAGACCTGGCTGTAAAAAAGAAAGAACAGTTATATTATTTCAGCCTTATTTTTTTATTGCTGGTTATAGCTGCTGTTTTAGTTCTGCGCTACCGTACAAGGCTAAAGCTCACAAAAAAACTGGAAGCCTCCAACCAGGCAAAAGATAAGGCGTTTTCCATTATTTCACACGACATGGTAAGTCCCTTTAACAGCTTAATAGGCTTAAGCGATCTGCTTATGGAGAGCCTGGAAAAAAATGAATATGGTGAGGCCAGTGAATACAGCCGGCTTATTAACAGGACATCAACTGAAACATACGACCTGATAATGAACCTGCTTAACTGGTCACGCACCCAGCGCGACAGGATAAACATCAAGCCCGGTGTATTTAATATAACAGAACTTTTAAATGAGATAAGCCAACTAGCAGAGAACCAGGCAGGCCGGAAAAATATTACTGTTGAGGTGAAGACCGTGGAGGATATCAATGTGTACGCCGATAAAGACCTTATCAGTATTGTGGTGCGCAACCTGCTGAATAATGCTGTGAAGTTCACTCCCGAAGGCGGCATGGTCAGTCTCAGGGCAGTTCAGCTGGACAGTGATGTGATGGTGTCGGTTGAGGACACCGGGACAGGTATCCCGGCAGAGAAGATACCTGATCTTTTCAGCGGGTACATGAATGTAAGCACAGCCGGCACCAATAATGAGAAGGGGACCGGACTGGGGCTTCTGGTTTGCAGGGAATTCGTGGAAAGAAATAATGGCGATATCCGGGTGGAATCCAGCGAAAACAATGGCACTACTTTCTTTTTTACCCTGCCTGCGGAGAAATGAAAACATGCCCCGGAATCTGTCCGTGATTCTCCCGGATTATCATGAGGGTCCACCTTGGCGCAGATCGAATGGTTTGATTATATGGTAAGGTCACCTGAAGACGATTCAGCATAAGGACAAATTCTGTTATATTTGTATAGTAATTTTAAAGGTCACCCTTGTTTTTTGAGATAATCCTTTTCCGTAGTTAATGATATTCCAGTCTCTATGGTCTGACAGTAAAGGGTTTATCTTGTTTTAAGAAGAGGAATATGGTGATATTGCTGCTGATGTTGTTACTCCCCCTGGGCCTGGTCTTTATGCCGCGGCCATGGCATAAATACAGGTCAGTTGCAATTGGAGCGGTACAACTGGGTGTTGTTGTATTGTTGCTTACCTATATTCCGCAGGTTCTTTATGGCGATTCCCTTACTCTTACTTTTCCCTGGGTCCCCGACCTGGGAATACATTTTTCTCTTTGTGTCGACGGGCTGGGCCTTGCCTTCTCTTTACTGGTGGCAGGAATAGGCGGTTTTATCTTTATCTACGCCGGTACGTACATGCGCCCCTACGGCCACAACACCCGGTTTTTACTTTTCCTTACGCTCTTCAGCATTGCCATGATGGGAATGGTTTTTTCGGCAAACCTGGTATTGCTTTTTATATTCTGGGAGCTGACAACCGTACTGTCTTTTTTGCTGATTACTTTCTTTCATGAAAAAGAGGCAGCACGCTTTGCCGGTTTTCAGTCGCTCTTTATTACAGTTATGGGAGGGCTGAGCCTGCTGGCCGGGATTATCCTTTTAGGCACCATTCCCGGCAGCTACCAGTTATCCGACTGGATACAGGCTTCTTCAGATATGAAAGAGAGCCCGCTCTACCTGCCGGGTTTAATATTGATTCTTATTGGTGTTTTCACGAAGTCGGCCCAGTTCCCCTTCCACTTCTGGCTGCCCGGAGCCATGCAGGCACCTGCACCCGTCAGCGCCTACCTGCATTCAGCCACGATGGTAAAAGCCGGCTTCTTTCTCTTGTTGCGCCTGCAGCCAATCCTTGGCGGTACAGATGCCTGGCACTATATTATCTCTTTTGTTGGTGTTCTGACCATGCTTTTCGGAGCATACTTTGCCATAATGCAGACAGACCTGAAAGCTACGCTGGCCTATACAACAATTAATGCACTGGGCGTACTGATCCTTCTTGTTGGACTGGATACCAGTCTTTCGGTTAAGGCTGCAATCCTTTTCCTGTTTGTTCATGCGCTTTACAAGTCCACTTTATTTATGACCGCAGGATATATAGAAAAGAAGACCGGTACCAGGGATCTTTCGTTACTGGGTGGCCTCTGGCGCCAGATGCCGATTGCCTTCATTGTAACACTGCTGTCAGCTTTATCTATGGCCGGTTTTCCTCCAATGCTGGGTTTTATCGGCAAGGAACTGATTTATGAAGCACAGATACAGTTACCCGGTATTTCAGGTATAATTCTCGTACTGGGTGTGACGGCCAATATTCTGATGGTAGCCATTTCTTTTTACCTTGTATATACCATTTTCTTTGGCAAATATAATTTACCGGAGAAGATCGATAAACCGCGTTATATCTCACTTTTACTTTTAATTCCTGCTGTATTATCCGTTTTCAGCCTCGTTGCAGGATTAATACCCGATTATTTAGGCAACTCCATACTGAAAGGTGCACTTCTTTATGCCGTTCCTGGATATGAAGATGTTAAACTGGCCCTCTGGCACGGCTTCAGCCCGGTATTATGGCTAAGTATGTTCACTGCTTTTATGGGTATGGCTATTGCCTTTGCCATGATGAAGCGAAAAAAGTTTTTACCCCGCTGGCAGGCTTTTACATGGAGGATGGTCAGATTTCAGTTTACCGATGTATTTCTAAACGGGGTCAACAATTTTGTTGATTTTGTCCGGAGGAACGACAAAGTTATCAACCACGGTTATCACCGGATATACCTTATGACCTTCTTTATTATTGCTGCTGTTATGCTGTGGTTACAAATACTTTTCGGACCAGGCTGGAACGGGATGGATAACTTAAGCCCGGCACCGTTCTACCTGTATGGTATAGCTGCAATCATGGTTTTTGCCATAGTATTGACAATGATGACGCGGTCAAGGCTTGCAGCAATCATAAGCCTGGGTGTAATAGGCTATGGTATAGCATTTATTTATCTCTACTATAGTGCTGTTGACCTGGCAATAACCCAGATACTTGTTGAAACGCTTGTTGTTGTTTTGTTTGTTCTCATCCTGCAACGTATGCCGGTATTTGCCCGGATATCACCAAAACGGATAAAGAACAGGGACATGGTTGTTGCAATTGCCTTTGGAACGGTTATGACCATAATGGCCCTGCAGGCCAGTGATATTAGCGCGACCGCACCGGTTTCGGACTATTATATAAAGAGCAGCCTGGTTAAAGCCTATGGCAGGAATGTGGTAAATGTTATCCTGGTGGATTTCCGGGCACTGGATACCCTGGGCGAGGTGGTTGTGCTTATTATAGCTGCCCTGGGTGTATTTGTTTTATTAGGTAAAAGGAGTACGCGCGTATGAATGCATATTTATTGCAAATAGCCGAAAAATATGTACGATGGTTTTTACTGATCATTGCCCTGATTGCTTTGATGCGGGGGCATAACCTCCCCGGCGGAGGATTTATAGGGGGCTTACTTGCAGCTCTCTCCGTAGTTTTCAGGGGACTGGCTTACACACCGCAATATGCCCGGGAGAAATTGTTTATGTCACCGGAAAACTACATGGGCCTGGGTCTCCTGTTTATTATTCTGAGCCTTTTGCCATCTATGGTTTTGTCTGAGCCCTTTATGACGGGCTACTGGTTAAAAATCAACCTGGCTCCTGACCTGGTCTTTAAGCTTGGTACACCCTTTCTTTTTGATGTTGGTGTGTTCTTTAGTGTAATCGGCGTAACGCTCACTTTTTTATTTTCAAAAACAAATTTATAAAGATGGAACTGATACTCTCTATACTTGTTGGAATGCTTTATACGGCCGGTGTATACCTGTTACTTCGCAGGAGTATACTCAAGTTTGTGATAGGGGTGATACTGATAAGTAATGCCACCAACCTGCTGGTTTTCCTGGCATCGGAACCGGTCGGTGGAAACCCGGTTTTTATCACAGAACAGGCAGGTGATACAGCAGCACTGGCTGACCCCCTGCCACAGGCACTTTTACTGACCGCTGTGGTTATAGGCCTGGGTATCACTGCATACACTCTTGCACTGAAGTATAAGTTCTTTGAAACCACCGGCACAGATGATCTTGATGAATTAACAAGAACTGACAGCTAAGCTATGAATGCAGTTTTCCTTCCTATATTGATACCTCTTGCAGCCATCATGCTCCTGTTTTTTTTCAGATCGGACAGGTTCAGTCATGCAATTATCATCCTGGGAAGCAGCCTCCTGCTGGCATCATCACTGTTTTTGCTGTGGAAAATAAACCGGGAAGGTGTATTGTCTCTTTACATGGGCGCCTGGGAAGCTCCATACGGTATTACACTGGTAGTTGATTATTTCAGTGTGCTGATGCTGATAGTAACGGCCCTGGTATTACTGGTCGTTTCTATATATAAAACACGATTCATTCCTCCGGGAGCCAGTGATAACCGCTTTTCAATCTTTTTCTTTGCTCTCGCTATGGGTGTGAACGGGGCATTTATTGCCGGTGATGTCTTTAACCTTTTCGTCTGGTTCGAATTAATACTGATCTCTTCCTTTGTGCTCATAACATATTGCAAGGAAAAACTTCAATATCATGCCGGCATAAAGTATCTTGGCATGAACTTACTTGGATCCCTGTTCTTCCTGGCAGGGATAGGCCTTATGTATGGGAGGACCGGCACCCTGAATATGGCCCACCTGGCCGCAATACTGAATGAGAATGGCTTCCCTTCGGGATTGAACACTTCTGCAACACTGATATTTCTGGCTTTTGGCATTAAGTCCGCCGTGTTTCCGCTTTTCTTCTGGCTCCCGGCATCTTACCACACACCAAATATTACCATCACCTCCCTCTTTGCAGGTCTCCTCACTAAAGTCGGTGTATATGCCATGATCAGGTTTTTTACACTGATATTTACGCAGGACCAGGCTCTGTGGCACACCATTTTTCTTGTCGTTGCAGGTTTAACAATGCTGTATGGAGGGATGGCTGCCACAACCCAGTATAAGTTGCAGCGCATACTGTCGTTTCATATTATCAGTCAGATAGGCTATATGATAATGGGACTTGGCATTTTTACACCGCTGGCCATTGCCGGCAGTATTTTCTTCATGATGCACAATATGATTGCAAAAACCAACACTTTCCTGGTGGCGGGTATGATTAACAAGCTGAGAGGCACCTATGATCTGAAGAGTATTGGGGGATTATTTAAGGAAGACCCCTTGCTTGCCGTGCTGTTTATTATTCCTGCCTTTGCCCTTGCAGGAATACCACCAATATCAGGTTTCTTTGCAAAGTTCATACTCATAAAAGCCGGGTTTGAAGCCGGGCAATACCTTATAAGTGCGGTGGCACTGCTAACAGGCCTGCTCACACTCTATTCCATGATAAAAATATGGAATGAAGCATTTTTAAAGCAGCAGCCGCAGGACGAAGAGTCAGGTGAAGGAAAGCAGACACTCACGTTTATCGATTACCTGCCGTCTGTTATCCTGGGGACAGTGAGCATACTGATGGGTATTTTTGCAAATGCTGTGTTCGGGTTAACGGAAAAAGCTGCCGGTTTTTTAATGAATACAGGACCTTATATCGAAAATATTTTAATCCGCTGAAGATATGAGATACATTAAAAAAACATACTGGATTTTCCTTTTCATCGGATTTTACATTATAAGTGTAGTAAAAGCCAATTTATACCTGGCCTGGGATGTGCTAACACCTACGATGCATATGAATCCCGGGATCATAAGCATAAAGCTTGAAATGGAATCAAAAAGTGCACTATTATTATTCTCAAACCTTGTGTCAATGACACCGGGCACCCTGGTTATCGACCTTGATCCTGAAAAGAACGAAGCCGCCGTACATGTACTGTACCTGAGGGATGAAAAAAAGATCAGGGCTGAAATAAATGCAATACAAAGTCGAATTAAAAGAATTTTTGAGTGATGTACACACATATCCCGGATACAGTTATTATCATCTCCATGGCGCTTCTTTTAGCTGCTCTTTTTATTGGTTTCATCAGGCTGGTCAAAGGCCCCGGGGTGGCCGAAAGGATCGTAGCCTTTGATCTTATGTCTTTGACTATCCTGGGATTTATATTGCTATACAGCATTTATGATCAGGATGCTATATATATTGATATACCGATTGTTATTGCACTTGTGGCATTTATTGGCACCGTGTCTGTATCAGGCTATTTAAAACAAAAAGAATGATGACGATAGTAATTTCATTTTTTCTTATTGGCGGATCTGCCTTCATACTGCTGGCTGCACTGGGCACACTTCGTTTTCCCGATATGCTCAGCTGGATACATGCCACAACCAAGGCCACTTCTTTTGGCCTGCTTATGGTCCTTATAGGGGTGGCATTGTTTTTCAATACGCTGCTTATCTATTTTAAGGCTTTACTGGTAATCAGCTTCATCTACCTGACCGCCCCGCTGGCTGCACATTCCATTGCCCGGGTCAGGCAGGCCTGGAAAAAAGATAAATAAAAAACCACACCCTTCATAAGGATTCCGGACAGATTACTATGCGCATCAGCATATCAAAGGATGGTTGAATCATAAGCCGGCCTATTCTATTCATACAGTTCCTCTCCTGCAAAAGGTTGATATTTGCCAGCATTTTATCTGGCTTGCAAAAAGCAATGTCCTGCTTTATTTTTCTCTCCAGTGTGCGCCTTGAAGAGCAGTGAGATTAGTCATTGCTTTCAACCCGGATTATTCGGAGCCTGAAGGTGGCTTATAGAGACAGGATTTCTGTCGGCCAAAAACCCTGTACCGGTATTTTACTATCACCCTGTATATAAAGTCACGGATAAACGCAGGGACGATAATCAGTCCGTACAGGTATTTCCACCTTCCGCCTATATCTCTGAATACCATAAGTATAGCTTTTGACCTGGTGTAGTGAATGCCATCCTTTATAAAAACCACCGTATCAAAATCGTCCAGGGGCAACCGGTATGTTTCAAGCAATGACTGCCCTGATGGCGACTGCAGAGGCAACAGCAATATTGTTCCCTCCCTGTCATGATTGATTATAAACTGAGCCAGGCTGCCGCACAGGTTGCAAATCCCGTCAAAGAGCAGAATGGCCTTATGATGTTTAAGATGGGAATAAGTCATATATTGTTAAACCCCTGTATCGGAAAGAGGTTCACAGGTATTAAACAAATCGTAAACAGCTGCATGGCAGGTTAAGTCAGAAAGCATTTTGCCCTGATGCTGTTAGAGTTAGTTTGCCCGGATGAAAATTTCAATTTCTTCCTTCTGATCTGATTTTTTATTTCCTTGAATCCCGCGAGCGCATTAGCTTCGCTGAGCTCGCATGCTCGGTTAGCTTCGCCGAGCTCGCAGGCTCGGTTAGCTTCGCCGAGCCAAAGGTTCCTCGCGGCTTGCCTCGAGGAGAGTCAAAATTACACCGTATACGAAGTTATCAACGGCGATACCTTCCGGATTGATGACGGTAGTGAAAAAGGACTAACGTGTCAATGCCGGGCTGGTAGAAAGGGCTATGCCATGGTCATGACCGTGCCTCCTAATGTTAAGCATGCCGAGAAGTTTGTCAAGCTTGCCCGCAAAGCACCCAAGAAGGAGAGAGGGCTTTGGGGGAAGGGATTGTACACTAAAAGCCAGCTTTAAAAAAATATAAACCGGTCAAGCTTACTCTTTATTTACTTTTCTTTTCTTCAAGCGCTTCCTCAATCTTATTAATCTCTTCATCTATCGCAACAATTTCAGGGTATTGTGTCAGCTCCGGCATTATATTTTCAGGTATCCAGTCAACAGGGAATAATTTTTCCTGCTCCTTGTATTTGTCCAGAACATGATCCAGGATCTTCCTGTTGCTTACCTTCAGGCTGTCCTGCAGATCCTGCATATACTGGTTATAGGGTCCGTCTGAATTTTCAAGACTGTCTGTTAACGACCTTCTCTGTGCCTCAAGCTCAGGCGTGTGCTTACCTTCTTTATACCATGCTTTTTCATATTCCTGCCAGCTTTTAATGCTTTCAACAAATTCCCAACGCTCATCTGATTCTTTTTCGAAAATCTGACGGTACTCGCTTAGAGTTGAATCTTCTTCAATCATATCAGACAATTCTTTCCAGGAAAAGATTAGCAAACCAGTATTATTTTCTTTGCTGTACTTAATATATGCTTTACCTATCA
>JBKHBA010000039.1:0-13080 GCA_046542595.1 Bacteroidales bacterium
ATACTTAAAGATACTGATGAAAATGGTAATTTTACGGTATAAAAAACATCTATGGATCTGAAAATCTTATGTAAGGAAGTTTGCGCTATTGCAAGGCAAACGGGTAAATTCATAAAAAAGGAGTCAGCAGGTTTTGATGCTGATGATGCCAGGCTAAAAGGAAAGCATGATTTTATCTCCTATGTTGATATAGAAGCTGAAAAGCAATTGACTGCAGCACTGTCAGACCTGCTGCCGCAGGCAGGCTTCATAGCAGAAGAAGGAACAGGTGAGATAGCAGAAAGCGGCCTTAACTGGATCATAGACCCCCTGGATGGAACCACTAATTTCATGCACGGACTGCCTGTTTATTCGATAAGCATAGGTCTGGTACAGAAAGACAGGATATTGCTTGGTGTAATACTCAATGTGCCTGGTAATGAACTCTTTTACGCATATGACGGGGGTGGTGCATGGCTGAATGATAAAAGGATAAATGTTTCACAATCAGACAAGCTTGATGACAGCCTGATAGCAACCGGCTTCCCTTTTAAGAATTATGATAGGCTGGATACCTTTATGGTCAGCCTTGAATACTTTATAAGGCACACAAGGGGTGTCAGAAGGATGGGATCAGCTGCTATTGACCTTGCTTATGTTGCCTGCGGGAGGTATGACGGCTTCTATGAATACGGGCTTAACCGGTGGGATGTGACAGCAGGCATTATTATCATAAGGGAAGCCGGCGGACAGGCAAGTGATTTCAGCGGGAATAAAAGTGATATCGATGGGTCAGAGATAGTAGCATCAAACAGTAATATTTTTGATACCTTCAGGCTGAAAGTAGAAAAGCATATGAATGATAAAAGGTCATGAGCTTAAAAGAAATCAAGAATAATAAACAGTAGATAATCGTGATAACCGGACAAATTGAGAATCAGAAGATGAAGCAGAAAGACTAAAATGAAAGCAATATTATTCTATATCTTTTATACGTTTAACCGGGTAATAACACTATTACCCTTAAGGATACTGTACGGTTTTACACCCCTGTTCTACTTCATCCTTTATTATTTACCGGGTTACCGCAAAGATGTGGTAATGAAAAACCTGCGCAATTCCTTCCCGGATAAAACAGAAGAAGAGCTGGAAACAATCTCAAAAAAATTCTACCGTCACCTGTCAGATATCTTCGTTGAGATAATGAAGCTGCAGAACATGAAGGCAGCTGAAATAAAAAAGAGGTATAAGGTGATGAATCCCGAAATACTGGACAGGCTCAATGACGAAGGGAAAAGCACTGTTGCCGTGTTCGGCCACTACGGAAACTGGGAGTGGATCATAAGCCTTCCCCTCAGTATTAAATATAAATCATTAACCGTGTATAAGCCCCTGGCCAACGAATATTTTGACAGGTATTTCAAACAATTCAGGTCCCAATACGGTCTTGAGCTAGTACCTATGATAAGAACCGGCAGGACATTATACCGCTACGAAAAAGAAGGTGTCAACACGCTTACCGGGCTGGTATCAGACCAGACACCTCCCAATGGGGAGATACAGTACTGGACAAAATTCCTGAACCAGGACACACCGGTATACCTGGGTATCGAAAAGATATCACACAAATTCGATATGGCTGTGGTTTTTTTCCATATCGATAAGGTAAAAAGAGGTTATTATGAGCTGACTATTGAAATCATTACGGAAGAACCAGGGAAATTAAAGCCCTACGAGGTAACAGAAAGGCATGTCAGGATGCTGGAGAAACAGATAAGAGAAAGGCCGGAGCTATGGATGTGGTCACACAGGAGGTGGAAGCATAAAAAACCGGCCGGCAAATGATTAAAACAGCTGTTGTCATACTTAACTGGAACGGAAAAAGACACCTTGAACAATTTCTCGGCAATGTGATAAAACACTCTTCGTCTGATGACTGCAGGGTTTATGTTGCAGATAATGGCAGCAGTGACGATTCATGTGAATATATAAGGAATAATCACCCCGAAGCAGTTTTGCTGGAAATGGACCGTAATCATGGTTTTGCCGGTGGATATAACGAAGCACTGAAAAAGATAGACTCAGAATATTTTGTACTGCTTAACTCAGATGTTAAAGTAAGTCCCGGCTGGCTTGGTACGGTGACAGAGTATATGGACAATAACCCCGGGGTGGCAGCCTGCCAGCCAAAGATACTCAGTTATAATGATCCTGATAAATTCGAATATGCCGGTGCTGCCGGTGGCTATATAGACAAATACGGCTATCCTTTCTGCAGGGGCAGGATAATGAATATTACCGAAACGGATAATGGCCAGTATGATAATATAAAACAGATTTTCTGGGCAAGCGGTGCATGTATGTTCATCCGCTCGTCAGTCTGGCAGGAAACAGGCGGCTTCGACCCTGATTTTTTTGCCCACATGGAGGAGATAGACCTGTGCTGGAGGATAAATGCAAGAGGGAAGAAGATAATGTTTATCCCCGATTCAGTGGTTTTCCATATAGGCGGAGGCACCCTCCCCTACCAATCACCTGCCAAAGTGTTCTATAACTTCCGTAATAACCTGTACCTGCTCTATAAAAACATGCCTGCCTCAGCTCTTGGTCCTGTACTCTTTAAAAGGAGGGTGCTTGACGGAATTGCAGCAATACATTTTCTGCTTAAAATCAACATAAAGGCTTTCAGCAATGTAATAAGTGCGCACACAGCTTTTTACAGGCATAAAAGAGCCCTTAAAGGAAAAAGAAAGGAAAATATCATCAATGAAAATGTTTACAGCAGCAGGCTGGTAATGAACAAAAGCCTAATTTTCAACTTTTATATAAAGAGAAAAAAGACATACAATGAGCTGTTCACGGAATAAATAATAATCCTTAAAATGCGATCAAGAGATATCATTATTTTCATTGCCATTGTATTTATTATTTATTCAGCAGCCTGCACATTCCTGTATTTCAAAGGAGCTATAGCCTTCAGTGGTATTATAGATAACAGCCTGTATACTATATTCTTTATTATTATTTCTGTAGCATTCATTGCAGGCAAGGTGCTGGAAAGGGTTTCTTCATCTGTTATAGCCGATATACTCAATGTTATAGGAGGATTCTGGCTCTCATTCCTGCTGTATGGAGTATTAATAATCATAGTCGCTGACCTGGTAATCATTGCACTTGAAACCGGGAGTATGATACAGCTTGATTCAGAACGACTAAGGCAGAAATCATACCTTATTGCTTTTGTCCTTAGCATACTGATCATTATTGCAGGTTTTATCAATACCGTGTCCCCGGTAACGAGGAAATACCACATCAGTCTTGACAAGCCCGCAAAAGCAAAGCAGATCAGGATAGCAGCCATATCGGACATACACCTGGGTAGTGTAATAAGAAAAAGAAGTATGAGGATTCTGTCGCGCAGGCTTGAGGCAATGACCCCCGACATGGTGCTGTTCCTGGGAGATACCGTTGACGGCGAGATAGTCCCGGTCTTAAGGGACGATCTGCTTGATTCGCTGAGGATACCTGAGAGTGTGAAATATGTATTTGCCATCACCGGCAACCATGAATATATAGGGGGTCATTCAAAGACAATACCCTATATTGAAAGCAAGGGAATAAGGATGCTTATTGATGAAACAGTGACACTGGAAGAAGGCATACAGCTGGCAGGCAGGAAAGACCGTGATTCACAGAGATACACCGGCCAGCAGAGAAAAGACCTTGCAGATCTGCTGCAGGGAACAGACAGTAAAAAGCCTGTTATTGTAATGGACCACCAGCCTCCGGCAAAGAATGATGATAACAGATCCTCCGCCGACATCATACTTTCAGGACATACACATAAGGGACAGATGTGGCCCCTTAATTACCTGACAGCCAGGATATATAATGTCAATTACGGACATAAGTCAATAGGTGACACTCATTACATAGTATCATCAGGATACGGCACCTGGGGTCCCAGGGTCAGGCTGGGAAGCAGGTCGGAGTTACTTGATATCACGCTCACTTTCAATGAGATTACAGATAACTAAACGGATTAGACAGCATCATCAGGCGGCCCGGTCTTTTTCCGGATCCATTAATTTATCATTCATGTGATTATATTTTATTTATTTCATTGGCCACATGGAACTTACCATTAAAAAAACAATCACACTCTTAATGTAAAATAATGATGTTTTTTTAATAGACGTTTCATACAGAAGTATATATTAAAATCATCTACATCATTTTATAAATTTTCTCCAGTCCAAGTGCCCTGGAGCCCTTTATAAGAACAACATTACCAACTACAGGATTTTTTTCAAGGTATTTGATCAGTTCATCCCTTGAACTGAAAGACAGCATATTATATTTGCCCGCCATGGAATGAAACACCTTTCCTGCGAGTATCACATTTATTCCATCCATAGCTGCCAGTTTGCGCAGGATATTCTCATGCTCCCTGTATTCATAATCTCCCAGCTCAAACATATCACCCAGTATCACAGTTTTTTTATTACCCGGAAAAACTGCAAATGCATCAAGCGACTTTTGCATACTGACAGGATTGGCATTATAGGAATCACATATAAGAATGTTTTTTCCTGTTTCCAATATCTGGGACCTGTTATTATCAGGCATATATGATTCAATCTGCTGCTTTATTTTTTCTGCCGCAACACCAAAATACAGTCCGACTGACAGGGCAGCCAGCACATTCTCAAGGTTATGGATACCAAACAGACCTGTTTCAATTGTGACTTTTTTACCGTCTATATCTGACATTATTCTAAGCCCGGGATCCTGTCTTACCTCCAGTATTTCAATTTTATGTTCACCGGGCTGCAGGTAAGGCACTGAATAAATGTCATCCCTGTTAACAAGATCTCGCAATGTGTCATCATCTTCATTATAGAAGGCTGTACCACCCCCCAGGCTGATATAGTCATATAGTTCTGATTTTGCCCTTTTAACCCCTTCCAGGGATCCGAATCCCTCAAGATGTGCTTTGCCTATATTGGTAATAAGCCCATAGTCCGGCATAGCTATTTCACATAAATTACGTATCTCACCCACATGGTTTGCCCCCATTTCGATAATCATAAAACCCGTACCTGGCCTGCAGGACAGTATTGTCAGGGGCACCCCTATATGGTTATTCAGGTTATCCCTGGTATAGTGCACTATATAGCTGACAGAAAGCACCCTTGCCAGCATCTCCTTGGTTGTAGTTTTGCCGTTGCTTCCTGTTATTGCGAGCACCGGTATATCAAATCTTTTCCGGTGCATACGTGCTACAGCCTGCAATGCAGTCTCAACATCTTCCACAATAATCGTATTCCCGGTTTCATATACCGGGTCATCTATTACTGCTGCCACTGCTCCCTTTTTCAAAGCTTCTCCTGCAAACTCATTACCATTGAAATTATCTCCCTTAAGTGCAAAAAAAACATCTCCCTGTTCCGTCTTCCTCGAATCAACAGAGATATTGAAACTGTTACTTTCCAGTATTTTATAAATATCGTCTTCCTTCATATGTTCAAAAAAAACCTCATTACGGTCTCCCATAATGAGGCAATGATTATACTAAACAATATTATTTAAAAGCCGGAGGGGCTACCCACTCTAATCATGGCGCAGCGGAACCCGAGGTCATCACGTGCTGCTTCCTGATCAAGGAACCTGCGCGTGGAGGGATTCAGCCAGTAAGCCCTGTCTTTCCATGAGCCACCTTTGATAACCCTTGCGCGGTCATCAACAAGAGACACATACTGGTTTTCGTCCTGCAGATACATATCATCAGTATCTTTGTCTCCCTCATCTGTCCATTCACCGCTTTCCTGAATATTAGATATAAAATCACCGTCAAGATAGTTCCTGTAATCACCTTTCTGGTAATTATACCTGTCGGCAACATCTTCAGCCTGCACAGTATCTGTCTGCATGCGCCCCAGTTCATCCTTGGTAACAAGGTTGCCGTTTGCATCGCGTTCCAGATCGGTATATACATTACCCCTGAAAGGGTTAAACGCATCTACATCCTCTGCACTTAAGGGCCTGTAAACATCCTGTACCCATTCATTAACATTACCGGCCATACAATAAAGGCCATAATCATTAGGCCAGTATGATTTCACATCAACGGTTATTGACCCGTTATCGTTCAGGCTGCCTGCCACGCCCATCAGGTCTCCTTTTCCCCTGACAAAGTTAGCCATAAACTCACCACGGTTTTTTTTGCCTGAAAAACGAACGTTATGTCCATCCCATGGATATACTCTTCTTTCAAATATTCTCTCCTCGAAGGTATTACCTCTGAGAGCATAGGCGGCAAACTCCCACTCTGCTTCTGTAGGAAGCCTGTACTTTGGCAGCAGTATGCCATCTTCAAGCTTTACCCTTCTCTCCTCCTGGTCAGGATCAAGACTTGGCAGGTTCTCGTTAACAACACCTTCATACTGACCGGCCAGGTAAGCATCAGTATTGAAATTATTCTCGTTTATCTGGTTAGGGTCATATTCTAATATACCTTCATCAATCAGTATCTGCTCATTGACCCTGTCTGTGCGCCACAGGCAATAGTCATTTGCCTGCAACCAGTTTACACCAACAACGGGATAATTATTATACGAGGGATGACGGAAATAATACTGTACATAGGGCTCGTTATACCCGAGTGGCGACCGCCACACCAGTGTATCGGGCAGGGCCCTGTCGTGAACTTCAGGATAATCGACATATACCCTTGCTAACCACCAGAGGTACATTTTATAGTCGATGTTGCGTATCTCTGTCTCATCCATATAAAAAGATGAAACGGTAACCCTTCGCAAGGGGTTATTCCAGTCATACATAACATCTTCCTGGATCCTTCCCATGGTAAAAGTTCCCCCTTCTATAAGTACCAGTCCGGGTCCTGTTTCCTGCTCGGCTCCTATGGTAACTTCAAAACCACCATTATCCGGATTATTATAGTCCCATCCTGTAGTTGGTGAAACATTCGGATTGTCACCACGGTTACAGGAAGCAAACAGTAAAACTGTAAAAACGACCACTAGTGAGGATGCAAATTTATACATAACACGAAATGTTTTGGTCTTATTAATTTAATTCAAATATAACAAATTTTGATAAATGTGCATTTATTTCTCAAATATAACTACAATTTGGGGAATAATATTGCCTTTATCACATCTCTTTTTTCAACATTATTTAAACCTATTGCAATATATACCTGGTTTGACAGGGTAAACGGCTGCATATGGCCGGCCGTTAAGGGGTTAAAATTATAGTTATAGCCCAGTTCCACTCTTCCGGCCTTAAAATGCAGCCCGGTTTGCACAAAGCTTAAGCCTGTAGCCGGCTCAAAGAAAGGCAGCAGGTTCATGGATATGTTGTTATAAGCGACAGCAACTCCAATGGCACTCATGATAAAATTATCCTGCATGCTGAATAAAAATGCAGGGTATATGCTCAGTCTGTCAGTACCAGGATATAGTTCTGCTCCACCGTGTACAGATATTCGCCTTCCCATACGTGATTCTTCCAGGCCGTTACCAACCAGATCAGGCCGGAAAATATGGCTGGCAGATATACCTGAATGATAATTGCGGTAGCTGAAAAGAAATCCTATGCCGGCATCAAAAACCGTACGGGAAACCGAATTTATTACTTCAACTGAAGGCAGCACAGCACCCCTCAGGGGATCAATCTGGTCCGGCAAAACAATATTACCGGCATCCATACCCCTGTGTATCAGTGATGCCATAAAACCGGCATTTATGTAAAAATCGCGGGTGGCTCTCAGGTGGTAGGAATAAGCCGCTCCGGCCCTGAAATCATTTAATATGTCACCAAGAAGGTTTTCGGACAGGTATATACCAAGACCGCCATGCGCCTTTTCCACAAAAGTATCGTATGAGCATGATATGGTATGAAGATTAAGACTCCTGCCTGGGTAATAGTCGCGGTACACCAGTCTCAGCTTACCGGCACCTTCTGCACCTGTAAGAGCAGGGTTTGCCTGGACAGGATTATTATAAAAGTTCAGAATACCCGTATTCTGTGCCTGCGTTTGATATAAGGGTATCTCAAAACACAAAAATATAATGAGAATAATTATTTTTATGCCTTTTAACATTTAAAAATTATATAGGGCAGTACATATGCCTGTATTGATGCCGTGATTCCGAATATCATTGCAATATGAACAATAATACCACGTTAATTATTGTGGTCAGGAGGACAAACTTATTAAATTAACCTGATAATTGAAGAAGCTGATATACATAGTTAATATTTACCTTGTGGCAACAACCATGCTGGCCGCCCAGGAATTTGCAGGTTCTTCGGTTCTGGCTGAGGGAATATGGCATAAGGTAAAATTAACGGAAAAGGGGATATACCGGATAGATTATGATGATCTGGCCGCACTGGGACTTGATCCCGGTGAGGAAGCAGCCATATACAGTAATAACTTTGGCCTGCTGTCATACTATAATGATGATCCGCGTCCTGATGACCTGGTTAAGACAGCTGTTATGGTTGAGCGTGGCCAGGACGGGGTATTCAATGAGGGAGACTATATCCTCTTTTACGGCAATTCAACACACAGGTGGAAATTTGATTACACGGAGAGTGAATATTATTTCCGGAGACATAATTATTCCGATACGGCAGTGTATTTCATAAAACTGGGGGAAGCTCCCCTGGAAATAAGTACCGAAACAAATACCGGTCCACATAACACCACCTCCTCCGTCTCGGATTATCTTTATATACATGAAACAGAAAAGCAGAACATTCTGAGATCAGGACGTGAATGGTATGAACCTGTTCCTGCCGGCAGTGACTTACGTTTCAATCCCGGTTTTGATAACTATATTTTTAAAGCCGGAACAGACCTCAGTTACGAACTGAGGGTGCTGGGAAGGTCGGCCGAACAGACTGTTATGAGACTGAACAATGATAAGGAGCAGATCATTTCAATAAACATCCCCTCAGTAAACATATATAATACGGCAGGAACCTATGCAAGGCTTCTCGAGGAGAGAGGTGTGATAAGCCTTGCCGGCGGGAATCCTGAGCTGTCTGTCAGTTTTCATAATAACGGTGACATGAGTGCAAGGGCCTGGGTGGATTATCTGATATTACAGGGCAGGATAGAAAACAGGTTTAACCGGGCGTCAGCTAAACATTTTATCATACGGGATAAACAAACTGCTCAGCAGGGTAATATCACAAGGTTTACCCTGCTTTCAGATAATGCCAAACTGCTTATATGGAATATAAGTGAGGGAAATAATGTACAGAGCGTGAACAGCAGCTATTCAGAGGGCGAATATTCCTTTGTATCGGCAAGTGACAGCCTGAAAGAATTTATGGTGTTTCATGCAGATGATGTGATGAGGCCGCTGATAGAAAAAAATGCTGTTGCCAACCAGAACCTGCACAGCCAGGGAAATTATGATATGATAATAATAACTCATCCCCTTTTTTATAAATATGCCGCCGAGCTTGCCGGTATCCATCTTGAAAATGATTCATATATCAGCAAGATTGTGACTCCCGGAGAAATATATAATGAATTTTCGGGAGGGGTTCAGGATATCAGTGCCCTCAGGAATTATGTAAGAATGGTTTATTCCAGGAATAACAACAGTGAAAGAAAACTCAAATACCTGCTGCTTTTTGGAGACGGATCATACGAGAATAAAACACTGCCCCCCGAAAACCCGAACTTCATACCTACTTACCAGACTGAAAACTCACATATAAGTATTCTGTCTTTCACCTCGGATGACTATTATGGTTTGCTCGATTCTGGCGAAGGTGAATATGAAGGGTCCCTTGATCTTGGCATAGGCCGATTGCCTGTTTCCGACACCGTACAGGCTGCAGCAATGATAAAAAAGATAAGGAACTATACAGATCCTGACAATACGGGACCATGGAGAAACATAATAACCATGGTTGCCGATGATGAAGATAATAATATACATATGAATGACTCGGATAACCTGGCCGGGCTGATTAATACAATTGAACCCTCATTCAATATTGAAAAGATATATCTTGATTCCTACAAGCAGGTTACATCGGTTAACGGCGACTCTTACCCTGATGCAACAGAAGCCATTAACAACAGGGTTAATAAGGGAGGCCTTATAATCAACTATGCCGGCCACGGCAGTGAGAACGGACTGGCTCACGAGAGAGTGGTGAGTATTGAAAATATTAACGCATGGTCCAATAAGGGAGAATATCCCGTTTTTGTTACTGCAACATGTGAGTTTTCACGTTTTGAGAATGTAGATATTGATCAGGGCAGCGGCGAGATAAGCCAGAAGACATCAGCTGGCGAACTGGCATTGCTTAACCCTGGTGGTGCCATTGCCCTTTTTACAACCACCCGTATAGTTTTTGCATCACATAACTATAATCTTGCAGTGCGACTATATGAAAATGCTTTCTCCAAGGATGATAACGGTAAAGGACTGGCCATGGGGGAGATAATGAGACGGGCAAAAATAAATACCGGTGGTAATAATAAAAGGAACTTTACATTGCTGGGAGACCCGGCACTCAGGCTGGCATACCCGTGGCACGGGAGGGTGGTTACAGATTCAATCAACGGTGTAAGCATCAGCGAAGTCAATGACACCATAAAGGCCCTGTCTGAGATTACTGTATCAGGACATATAAGCGATAACTCGGGCAGACTGAATGATTCATTCAACGGGTATATATACCAGAAATTATATGATAAGGAATATGAAGTGGTCACCCTTGCCAACGATGGGGGACTTCCTTTTAATTTTATGGCACAGGACCGTGTTTTGTTCAGGGGCAAGGCAAAGGTTATAAACGGATATTTCAGCATCTCAATGCTTATTCCCAGGGATATTGATTATACCTTCGGCAATGGCAAACTGAGTTATTTTGCTGCCGATGATAGTGCAGATTACGGAGGTTTCTATAATGACATTATTATCGGAGGCTTTACTAATACAACAATAACCGACACCACCGGTCCACAGATAAAATTATACATGAATGACACCCTCTTCAGGGATGGTGGAATAACCGGACCTGATCCCGTACTCCTGGCCCATCTCAGCGACCAGGGCAGCATAAATACTACCGGCACTGGCATAGGTCACGATATAGTGGCCGTTATTGATAAGGATAAGAGTAACTCAATAGTACTGAATAATTATTATGAAAATGACCTGGGGACATATAAGTCAGGAAAAATATACTACCCTCTGAAAGGCCTGAGTAAGGGCGGACACAGCATAACACTCAAGGCCTGGGACAATTATAATAATTCATCATCATCATCCATATTGTTTTTCGTAAGAGATGAAAACGGACTGGTTCTTAACAGGCTGATTAATTATCCTAATCCCTTTGTTAACAGTACAAAGATCAGCCTTGAGCATAACAGGCCGGATGCCACAGTAGAGATTATTATCAATATCTACAGTCAGAACGGCAGGCTTGTCAAAACTATTAAAACGACGGACCGCACAGGAGGGTACAGTTTGAAACCCATAACATGGGATGCAAGGGATAATAACGGAAGCAGGGTGGCAGCAGGATCATATATCTATACCGTTTTGCTCAGAACAGATAAAAACGAAGCAGCCCGTATTTCAGGCCGTATGATTATTTTATAGGTAAAGCACAACAAAGAATGGATTTTTATGTTTATATATTTGTCAGCTTAAAATAGAAATTAATGAAATTAAAACTAATAGTCAGCTGTATCATTCTCAGCATATCATCTTCCTGTATAGTGAGGGCCCAGGATACAGGTGAGCTCAATGCCATACAGTATGTGGTGCCCTTCTTGTTAATAGCCCCTGACTCAAGAGCAGGTGCCATGGGTGATGTTGGTGCCGCTACCTCACCAGACCTCTATAGTATGCACTGGAACCCTGCCAAATACGCCTTTATTGATGGCGAAGGTGGTCTGGGGATCTCTTATTCACCATGGCTGAGAACACTGGTCCCGGATATCAATATAGCTTATCTGGCAGCTTATTACCGTATTGATGATCAGCAAGTTATAAGCACCAGCCTTCTGTATTCAAGCCTGGGAGACATTCCTTTTACTGATAATTATGGAAATATTGAACGGAATTTCAGACCAAATGAATTCAGTATTGATGCTGCATATTCACGAAAACTATCCGATAATATATCCGGAAGCATAGCTTTCAGGTTCATTTATTCAAACCTGACGGGGGGATTCCCGGCCGGAGGTACCGAAACCAAACCTGGCATTTCGGTTGCATCAGATATATCTGTTTATTACGTAAAAGATATCTCATTATCAACGAAAGATGCCACCCTTTCTTTTGGATCAAACATATCCAATATAGGAAACAAGATGTCCTATACCGATGATTACGATCCTGATTTCATACCAATGAACCTGAAGCTTGGCCCTGCACTTAATATTGAGCTGGACAATTATAACGATATCAGTTTTGCTTTTGACCTTAATAAGCTTCTTGTACCCACTCCACCTGAATATGATGTTAACGGAGATATTGTTGCAGGCAAGGACCCAAATGTGGCTGTACCGGTGGCAATATTCCAGTCTTTTATAGATGCCCCGGGAGGAATAAAGGAAGAACTAAATGAAATAAGCTATTCACTGGGAATGGAATACTGGTATAATAAACAGTTTGCCATCAGGGGAGGATACTTCCACGAACATGCCAGTAAAGGCAACCGGAAGTATTTCACAGCCGGAGCAGGCTTCAGGATGAATATATTCTCACTTGATTTTTCATACCTTATGCCACTGGTCAACAATCATCCCCTGGCACGCACACTGAGGTTCTCCCTCTCATTTGATTTTGATGCATTCAGAAATATCAGGTAAGCTGTATCATGGATATAAGGACAGGACAGGGAATCGATTTTCACAGGCTTGTTAAAGGAAGGTTACTCAGGCTGGGCGGTGTTGATATACCATCGGCAAAAGGATGCCTGGCATATTCAGACGGTGACGTACTGATCCATGCCATTTGTGATGCCTTGCTTGGAGCGGCCGGACTGGGAGATATTGGTATGCACTTCCCTGATACAGACGAGAAA
>JBKHBA010000040.1:0-12955 GCA_046542595.1 Bacteroidales bacterium
GTTTTCCAGGGCATCCCTGATGACCCCCGCCTTAGCCTCGCCGGCTGCGAAGATAATGGCTGTGGCCTCCGGATTATATGTTATGGTCTCCAGACCGATGGTTATCACCAGCCTGCTGCCCGACACCTCTATACCACCCAGGTCGCCGGCAGCCGCAGCCTGTGTCTCGAAATTAGTGGCTGTAAGTCTTGTTGTTGAGTACAGGTCTGATCCCCTGGTGTTAAAGGCTATGTGCCCATCCGGACCAATACCTCCCAGGAAGAAGCCTATACCTCCCATCTCCCTTATCTGCCTCTCATATGATGAGCACCAGTTATCAATCATAAAGATAGCTTTCTGCTGTAACTCTTCCATCCCCGTTTCAGGTCCCCTCGACCTGAGACTCAGGTCTATGCCAAGGTCAGGGAACACCTCCCTGTAGTGCATGTCGCCTGGCAGTGGCACTGTAACCGAGTTCATGGTAAGGCAGTTGGAACGTTCAAGCCCGAGCTGGTCTATATAAAAATTATTGACATAATTATAGAAGCTGTTATGCTGTGCGGGGTTAATAGGGTAAAACTCATCCATCTGCACAAAATGGAGTCCCCTCGTATCCGGCTTTGCCATAGCACCCATGCCGTGACCAGACAGCAAGTCCCTCACTTTTTTGCCTTCCCAGTTATCAAGCAGGTAACGGGTATACTTAATGAAATATTCAGGTGTCTTGCCTGTGGGCAGGCTGATGACACCTTCAGGATTTTCCGATATCCACTCCAGGAAGCGAAGTGCAGTCAGCAATCCCAGCCGGGGAAAGTTATCGACAAGTATATATGGTATCTGTGTTGTTATGCTGTAATTTCCGGCCTGTTTATAAAAGCTGTTCTCTGCCTTAGATCTGAAATGTCTGTTCATAACTATGCAAAATTAACTTAAAGATACTGATTATTAATAAATAAAGATAATAAGCCAGATGTTTGTCCCGGCCTTTTTGAAGGCGGCTGAAGAAATTTCATTATAAATATATTTTTTTGTATTTTTTATGAGGCAATAGAAAGGATTATGAAGACAACTATTTTTAAAATAACGATACTTGTAATAATACCACTGCTTTTATGGCAGTGTGCTCCCCTTTCGAGGAAGGTTGAAGAAAGGCGCGACAGGAGGGAAAAGGAGATAAAGGAGGGATATGACGCTATAAAGGAGATGGTACATTCCGGCCTTTATGAGTTTACCGCCACACGTGCCTATCCGGCCGGCTATTCATCGGTGGATATCAGCGGCACCAATAATTACCTTACCGTCAGGTATTATGATGTGAAAGCTTTTATGCCTTTTTTCGGAATAAGGCATATGGCTGATCCACAGAGGCAGTCAGGCATCAGGATAAATGCCAGGATGGAAGACCTTATGATAGAGGAAAGTGACGGCCGGCACAGGGTAAGGGTTAATTTTTCCGCAATGGGTGAATCGGATAAGTACCGTATTACACTGGACATCGGACCTGACAGTTATGCAAGGCTGATGGTGGTCTCATCAAAGACAAACACCATATCATATCATGGCAGAGTATCCCCTGTTGAGCCCGAAGAAGAGGAGGATAAGTAAGCTTAATAAAAAATAACATTTTTTCCTGCAACATCCGGATTATATCGGCGTCTCTATACTGAAAACTAAAAAATAAGACTGAGACCACTGAAAGGATTTATTACACCGGAACAAAAAAAAGCAGGAAATCATGAAAAAGACATTAATAGCAGCCTTTATATCATTAGCCTTCACAGCGGCAGCACAACCTTCGTCACCCGTGGCACAGGGCAGTACACACACCGTGCTGGGCATTTACACAATAGAAGAAACAGGTGAGTTTGAAATGATAAAGGGAGACCCTCTCAGGGCCTACCATATACAGTATGAGAATTCGCCGGACAGCATATGTGTGGCGGTTGATAACAGCAGGAAAGGTGTAACACGCTTCCTGGTTATATCCGATAAGCTGGTGATTGAATATATATGCCATAATAACTTTTTCGGAGCCAGGCTTATTGATGAACATTTTCAGGAAGAAGGCTTATCAACCCCCATGCATAAGCTGGATAAAAAGGAATATTATCACCAGAAACTTATTACACGGGATGCAAAATCAGAGACAGAATACCTTAAACTGATATCTGTATACTACCCCAGGCTTATTAAAGATTATAATAATATACTGTACGCAGCAAAAGACTGAAAGATTCTTCTTTTATTCATCAGGTTTTAGGTCAAAGAGCAGGCTTCCCTACCGGGAGAGTCTGTTCTTATTTTATACAACACATTTTATACAACATAGAAAAACAAGTGTGAGATTAACATTAATTCCAGTATATTTACTTCATACTATAAATTTACAGTTCGTTATTCTTAAAAACCCATTAAAGCTTTGTAAAACGAGTAAGAACAAAGTGAATAAAAAATTATCAAAGCTATGAGAAAAGTATTAAAAGTAAGTTTACTGCTGGCAATAACCTTTATTATTTCAACCGGCATACAGGCACAGACAAAGCAGCCTGTTCTGAGCGGCAAAGAGAAGGTGAATATGTTTGCCGGCCACGAAGCTATGAAAGAGAGATCATCGTTCAGCGACCTGCACTGGCAATATATTGGTCCAACCAATATCAGCGGACGCTGTACCGATGTGGAAGCGGTAATGCCGAGAGGTGAAGCATATACCATATGGATAGGTTCTGCCACCGGTGGTGTGTGGAAATCGGAAAATGAAGGTACCACCTTCGAGCCTGTATTTGATGATATGCCAACAGCTTCGATAGGTGATCTGGCCATTGACCCGGATGATCCCGATGTCGTATGGGTAGGTACCGGCGAAGCCAATATCTTCAGGAGCTCCAATGCGGGCAACGGTGTCTATAAGACCACTGACGGGGGCAAGACATGGAAAAATATGGGCCTTGAAAATACCATGACCATAGGCCGCATTAGGATTAATCCCAGGAACACCGATATAGTGTATGTTGCAGCCACGGGTCATGAATGGACCCCTAATGAAGAGAGAGGACTGTTCAAGACCACTGACGGCGGTGAAACATGGGAAAAGGTTCTGTATATAGATGATATGACCGGTGTCTTTGACCTTGTACTGGACCCCAGGCGACCAAACACCGTTTACTGTACCACATGGGAAAGGATGAGGTTAAAGTGGAACGACCCGCGCACAAATGAAGAGACCGAGAACTGCGCCATATGGAAATCTACCAATGGCGGCAAAACATGGGAAAAAATAATCAACGGACTGCCTGCACCGGGCAACCTGGGACGCATAGGCATAGACATATCAGCCAGCGATCCGGATATCCTGTATGCACTGGTAGACAACTACGAGGTAGCATATGAAGCCGAGCCCGGCGACCTCGACTCCTACGGGAGACAGAAAAAGGATATCATCAAGGGGGCCACGGTATATAAGACTGATAACGGCGGCGACAGCTGGGAGCAGGTAAGTGGTCTGACACCGGAGATGAAAACATATATGGAAAGACATTCATCTACCTACGGATGGGTCTTCGGGCAGATAAGGGTTGACCCTTCTGATCCCAATACCATATATATAATGGGTATACCCCTCAGCCAGAGTACAGACGGGGGCAGGACATTCAAGAGGCTGCGCGGACCGCATGCCGACCACCACGGACTCTGGATTGACCCGGATAACGGCAATTACCTGCTTAACGTGCAGGACGGGGGACTGACAATATCCTACGACAAGGGCGAGACATGGAAATATCCCATCGAGGAGCTACCCCTGGCACAGTTCTATAATATAGAATATGATTTCAATACCCCCTTCAGGGTTTACGGATCTATACAGGACCATCACAGTTTCTTTGCCGAAGTGGATATGAGCAGGGGACGTGATAATGTACAGCCCACGGAGTTTGACCGCATACTGGGTGCAGAAGGAAGCACACATGCCGTTAACAGGGATGATAATAACACTGTTTATGCCAGCTCTTTCTATGGTAACCTGGAGAGAGCAAAGATAGACACATACCCGGCGGAAAGGAAAGCCATACTGCCGGAGACCTATAAGGATGAGCCGCGTCTCAGGGGCCAGTGGGTGAGCCCGACACTGCTGTCCACTCATAACCAGGATATTGTTTACCATTGCATGCAGTACGTGCTTATGTCGCGCGACAGGGGTGACACATGGGAATATATCAGTCCTGATCTCAGCTATAACGATCCCGGGAAGATGGGAGATATAAGCTACCAGACAATCTCTGCCTTTGACGAGTCGCCCATCAAATTCGGGCTCCTCTATGCAGGCACCGATGACGGCAGGGTGTGGAGAACAAAGGACGGAGGAGAGAACTGGACAGAGATACGCAGTGACCCGGTACCGGAAAGGTGGGTATCAAGGCTGGTGGCCTCTCAGTATGACCTTGGAACAGTATACATGACCCAGACAGGCAGGCGTGATGACGACTTCCAGGTATACGTATGGAAATCAACCGATTTTGGTGATACCTGGACGGATATATCATCCAATATACCTGTTGGACCGGTCAATGTTATAAGGGAGGACCCTGTTAACAGTGATATACTTTATGTAGGCACCGATGCAGGCGTTTATGTCAGCAAGAACGGTGGAGAGAGTTACGAGGTGCTTGGCGACCTGCCTTTTGCCTATGTCCATGACCTGCAGATCCATCCAAGGGATAATATGATAATAATTGCCACTCACGGAAGGGGTATGTTCGTGCTCGATGCCAATGATGTGAATGAAAAGGATAAGAGAACAAACAGAAGGTGGTATTAGTATAGCGGGATATACCGCTCAGGGTTAAGGATTTAACATCTTCAGTACATGGTATCCGCGGGCTTTTACGCCCGCGGATCCTTTTTCCATGGCACTCATAACCGAAGAGCGCAGCTCATTAACCAGCTCAGGGTATATACGGCTCAGCCTGTACAAAGCATCCATGGAATATGCCTTTACGGCAATGGAAGTGCCGGCACTTCCCAGCCATGTAAAGCAACTATCAGTAATGATCCCACGCTGATCATCAGACAGCATCATAAGATCCACAGTATTGAGCACCTTCAGAAAGCTGCGTATCACCGACTCATTCTGCAGTTTGTTCAATGATTCAGCCATCTGTCCGTAAAGAGGTGCAACTGTACCCGGAGCCTTCTCCTCGGCCAGGGATATGCTGTATGATGCCCTGAAAGCCAGCGCCCTGTCGCTATCCATGGAATAACTGAACAGCAGCAGCATTATCACTTCATTCTCAATCATCTGTTCAGCCATTATATCGCATGCAGCGTAACCGCCCCTGCCTGAAAGCATCTCTCTTATCTTCTGCCTGTCAGACCCCTCAATATCAGCCTCCACCGGCTGATGCCAGGTTAAGTCCTTACCATAACACTCCAGGTACCGGTCTGCGATGATAATATCAGCCCCGCAGAGATCAGCGTTCTTGAGTTCCTGCGGACTCAGCCACCTGAAAGCGACATGCTCTGACAGCCCTGGCTCATCTGACAGTGTATCGCATACCAGAGGAAAGAGCCGCACCTGTTTAAACCCATAATCATATTCAACAGCAGGCATCTCATCAATAATGATGATATCCATTGCCAGTTCTTCATCAATCTCCCTGATAATACTGTCAGCCACTGTCTCGCCGTCTTCTATCTTACCCCCTGGAAACTCCCATTTCATTGGATGATCGCTACCCGGACCCCTCTGTACCACAAGCACCTTGTATTCATCATTCCGTATTATGGCACAACACACATCAATCATCTTCTGTATTTTTTTCCAGCTCATCATAAAATGGTATGCTTTGCAGGAATGACCAGCGGCCTTTCTCCGGGTCAGTGGAGCAGGCATAATGTTGCATGCCGTTGCTTACCACTATATACCTGAGCCTGAATTTAATATTATATGATACTATCTGGTCAAAGACAGCTGCAGAGACCTTCACATCAGGCGCCTTGCATTCCACCAGCAAGAGTGGCCTGCCCTGCCTGTCATACACCAGTATGTCAGCACGCCGCACCAGGCTGTTCATCCTGAACATCACCTCAACGGCTATCAGTCCAACCGGGTACCGCCTCTCGTTTACCAGGTAATTAATAAAATGCTGCCTTACCCACTCCTCAGGTGTCAGCGCCACAAACTTCCTGCGTATATTATCGAATATCAATGCCTTACCATCGTCACCCGATTTAAACCTGAATGAATATGCCGGCAGGTTAAGTTCTTTCACCTTTGTTTTGTATTTTTGGATAGCTGTTTAATATAAAAAACAAATATATTCAGATTAATAGAATTCCGGACAATCATCGAAATGAACATAAACATTTTTTACAGACGATAAAGAAGAAAACCGGGATTATGATTGCGACGGACCAAGATAAAAACACAAAAAGAAGCCTGTGAAAACAAAATCCGAGATAGTAAATAACTGGCTGCCCCGGTATACCGGAAAAAAGATAGAAGAGTTCGGGAAATACATCCTGTTAACTAATTTCCAGAATTACGTGCAGCTTTTTGCAGACAAACATGATGTGAAGGTTGATGGTATGGAAAGAAATATGCCCAGTGCCACAGCAGAGGGTATAACCATAATCAATTTCGGTATGGGCAGTCCCAATGCAGCCACCATCACCGACCTGCTGTCCGCAGTAAGGCCCAGGGCCCTGCTTTTCCTGGGTAAGTGCGGCGGGCTGAAAAGGAAGAACAAGCTGGGCGATCTTATCGTGCCCATAGCTGCCATACGCAGCGAGGGCACATCAAGTGATTACCTTCCCCAGGAGGTACCGGCATTGCCCTCTCTTAAGATACAGATAGCCATGTCTTCTGTTATCACCAGGAAGTCGCTCGAATACTGGACCGGCACTGTATATACCACCAACAGGCGTGTATGGGAATATGATGACAGGTTTAAGAAGTACCTGCAGAAAACACGGGCTATGGCCATAGATATGGAAACAGCAACCATCCTCACCGTTGGTTTTGCCAACGAGATACCTACCGGTGCCCTGCTGCTGGTTTCAGACCAGCCCATGATATCGGCAGGTATTAAAACCGAGCAGAGTGATAAAGAGATAAGTGACCATTATACAGAGATACATCTGAGTATAGGGATAGAAACCATGAAGGAGATAAAGGAGAATGCCATGTCAGTCAAACACCTGAGGTTTTAGATTATGAACAATCACTACAGGAGGATAATTTCAGATCTTAAAAACAGGATATACAAAAATGTATATTTTCTTAACGGCGATGAGCCTTATTATATAGATCTTATCATTGACTATATAGAGGATAATGTACTCAGCGAGGAAGAGAAATCTTTCAACCAGGTTGTTATTTATGGTGAGGAAACGGATATGCCCTCAATAATCAATACGGCCCGGCGCTTTCCCATGATGGCTAACCAGCAGGTGGTTATAGTAAAGGAAGCGCACTATCTGAGGGACCTGGACAGGCTGAGTACTTACCTGGAGCATCCCCTGGATAGTACCGTGCTGGTTATAAGCTATAAATACAAAAAGCTGGACAAGCGCACCTCACTGTACAGGGAACTTAACAAAAACAAGAATGTTGAGCTGTTCACCTCTGAGCGCCTGAAGGAATACCAGGTACCCGACTGGATAGATAATTACCTGAACGAACACAATATTAAGGCAGAGAGGAATGTAAGCCATATACTGACCGAATACCTGGGATCTGATCTTTCACGCATAGTGAACGAGCTGGATAAGCTGCTTATAGCACTCCCCGAAGGAGAGCATAATATTACCGCGGCCGATATTGAGAAACGTATAGGAATAAGTAAGGATTTTAATAATTTCGAGTTACAAAATGCCATTGGCCGGAGAGATATTCTCAGGGCCAACCGCATAGTGAACCATTTTGGTCATAATACCAAAGATAATCCCATGCCGGTAACCATGGCAGCTATTTTCTCCTTCTTCAGGAAGCTGCTGGTATACCATTTTCTCAGCGACAGGTCGAGGAATAATGTGGCATCCGTCCTTAAGATAAATCCCTATTTCGTCAGTGAGTACGAGATGGCCTCCCGCAATTTTAATGCCCGCAAGACAGTGCAGGTAATAAGCCTGCTGCGGGAGTTCGATATGAAATCAAAGGGTGTGGGTAATATATCATCCGGAGAGGACGACCTGCTCAAAGAGCTTGTCTTCAAGATATTGCATTAGTAAAAAAGCACCTTCTGATTCATTTCGGGGTCCTTAACCGCCAGTAGCCGCTTCAGTTTATTTCGCATGGCCCGGTGTGGTTGCGGGACACAGCTCTCAATTCATTTCGGGACTGTCAGGAAATTCGGCCCAGAGCCGGTATCTTTTCTTAAGTGAGCGCAGTACCACCTTCCAGCTGTCCTCCTTGCGGTATTTCATGATTATTTCAGGGGCCACATCAGCAATAACCCATGAATTTTCCATGAGCTCCCTTTCCAGCTGCCCTTCGCCCCAGCCGGAGTAACCCAGGAAGAAGCGTATATCGCCGGCACCTGCCTTACCCGAGTTTATAAGCTCTTTAATATTTTCAATATCACCGCCCCAGTAAATATTATCCGATACCCACATGCTGCCTGGCACCATGTCTCCCAATGTATGGAGGTAATGCAGTGTATCCGGGGCTACGGGTCCGCCCATGGTCAGCTTTTCGTTATATCCCGGAAAGCCCTCCAGGGCATCGGTAACGTTTATATTTACAGACTTATTGATAATAAAGCCCACGGAGCCTTTATCATTATGCTCGGTAAGATAAATGAGGCTGCGGTTAAAGAATGTATCAGGCAGGAAAGGTTCTGAGATCAGTAATTTTCCTTTCTCCGGAACCTTGTCTTCCGGCCTTATCGTAAATAAGTCAATACCCTGTTCCATAGCTTTCAATTATACAACAATATAACTAAAAATAAATAGAATGTCAAAGTTTATTGTCATATGGCAGTAAAAGGGCACTTGATTAATGTTTTAAAGGATAAGGCTGATGATGGATAAAAAGGAAAAAAATTCTATCTTGTGGCTTCTTAAAAAATCTGATCCGGCAATGACAAAAGAAACCAGGGAACCGCGGTTAATAGAGGCTTTAATACCTATCATGCTGTTAATTATCCTGCTGACACTCAATGTCAGGTTCTTTGGTGACGACACCCTGTCAGGAGCCAACCAGATAGCTCTTATACTGTCAGCTGCCGTGGCCGGACTGATAGCTGTAAGGCTGGGACATAAGTGGAAGTCGGTCAGAAAGTCAATAGTGGACAGCATAGGATCGGCCATGCCCTCCATACTGATACTTTTTCTTATAGGCTCCCTGGCCGGAACGTGGATGATCAGCGGTGTAGTACCCATGCTGATATATTACGGCCTTAAGATACTCAATCCCACTATCTTTTTGGTTGCCAGTGTTATAATATGCGCCATTGTGTCGCTGTCCACCGGCAGTTCATGGTCCACTGTGGCAACCATAGGTATAGCCCTGCTGGGCATAGGCACCACCCTGGGTTTCAACAAGGGTCTTGTTGCCGGCGCCATACTGTCCGGGGCTTATTTCGGGGATAAGATGTCACCCTTATCAGACACCACCAACCTGGCACCTGCCATGGCTGGCACCGACCTGTTCACTCATATACGGTATATGATCTTAACCACAGGGCCCAGTATTCTCATAACCCTTATCATCTTCCTGGTCATTGGTTTTACCGGTAAGCTGGAATCAAATGCCACGGATATAGAAACGGTGATGACATCCATAGACAATAAGTTCGATGTTAACCCCATATTGCTGATAGTCCCGGTTTTCCTTATATTCATAATAATAAAAAAGGTGCCACCTCTGCCCGCCCTTATTGCAGGAACACTGGCAGGCGCCGTTTTTGCCGTTATCATGCAGCCCGATGTGGTACGCGAAGTAGCCGGTATTGAAGGCAGCTATGTCAAGCAGTCATATATAGCTGTTATGCGCACCATGTTTGGCAGTGTGGCTGTTACCACCGATAACAGCTCGGTTAATGAGCTGCTGTCTACCGGGGGCATGGCGGGAATGCTCAATACCATATGGCTTATTATTACAGCCATGGTCTTTGGCGGGGTGATGGAATCGGCGGGTATGCTGCTTAAGATCACAGGATATATTATGAGGGTGGTGCATAATGCAGGCAGCCTGGTGGCTGCCACCGCCGGCACATGCCTTTTCTTCAACGTTACGGCCTCCGACCAGTACCTGGCCATTGTTGTGCCCGGACGCATGTTTTCGAAGATCTACCGCGATATGGACCTGAAGCCGGAAGTGTTAAGCCGTACTCTTGAAGACTCCGGTACGGTTACCTCGGTGCTTATACCCTGGAACACCTGCGGGGCTACACAGGCAGGGGTACTGGGCGTATCCACCTTCACCTACGCCCCTTACTGCTTCTTTAATATCATCAGTCCTTTTATGAGCATCTTTATGGCCGCCTTTAATATCAAGATAAGGAGAATAAGCGATGACAGGAAAGCAGGTAAGATACATTCGGAAGATGACAGAAGGGATATCTGATCCCGTCAGGCTATGCCAGGAAGTCAGGATACTTATCAGGATAAGCCTCCCTCATCATATTGTAAACAACATCAAATATATCCTCTGCTGATGGCTTTGACAGGTAGTCACCGTCTGTTGTATAGGCCGGCCTGTGTTCTTTGGCGCTAAGTGTAGCCGGTTTACTGTCGAGATAAAACCACCCGTTCTGCTTCTCCAGCACCTCCTGCATCATATAGGCCGTTGTACCACCCGGCACATCTTCATCCAAAAACAATATCCTGCCTGTTTTTTTCAGTGATTCTTTTATTATGCCATTAATATCAAAGGGCAATAATGTCTGCACATCAATCAGCTCAACCGATATATCATGGTCACGAAGGTGCTTGACAGCTTCCATGGCCACCTTTAGAGTGGAGCCGTATGACACCACTGTTATATCCTCACCCCCGGTCAGTATCTCGGGCACTCCCAGTGGTATCTTATATTCGCCCGGGTTATCAGGTTTCCTTTCTTTCTGCCGGTAACCGTTAAGGGGCTCAACCACTATACCGGGATCCTCTCCTGCCAGCAGAGTGTTATAGAAGCCCGAGGCCCTGGTCATATCACGGGGTACGCATACCCACATGCCTCTTACTGCATTAATAAGCATGGCCAGCGGAGAGCCGCTGTGCCATATCCCTTCAAGCCTGTGTCCGCGTGTGCTCACTATCAGTGGTGCCACCATATTACCCGCTGTACGGTAGTGTGTTGTAGCCACATCATCACTCATTCCCTGCAGGGCATACAGCAGATAGTCGAGATACTGTATCTCTGCTATGGGACGCAGTCCGCGCAATGCCAGTCCCAGTCCCTGTCCCAGTATGGTAGCTTCCCTTATGCCTGTATCTGTAACCCTCAGCTCTCCGAATCTTGACTGCAGTCCTTCATAGCTCTGGTTTACGCCCCCTATCTTACCGGCATCTTCACCAAAGGTAAGGAGCAGGGGATTTTTGGCAAACAGTACCTCGTAATTGGCTTTCAGCACTTCGCGTCCGGGCACCTCCCGAGAGTCATCAGAATATTCCGGTTCAATGCCTTCCACTTTCAGGGCCGATGTTTTTGTTTCGTTATACAGGTAGGTATTATACCTCTGGTAGCCGTCCTGCCTGTTCCTTTTCAGCCATGCCTGCAGGTCATCCTTCAGGCTGCCCTTCTTTTTGCAGTTGGAGCACACATTACGAATGATACGCCGTGCAGCCACAAAATTATCCTTACGTATGGGGTGCATAACTTTCTCCAGCTCATCAATAATATTTTCCACAGTGTCTTCCTTGTCCTTATTATCGCAGCTGCAGTCTTTCTCCCTGACCAGTTTCACCAGGGCATCCCTCTCTATCTTTATAGGTTCCTGGAAAGCGTTCCATGCTTTCTTGCGGGCAGCTTTGGCTTCCGCATCTGCCTCTTTCTCTATCTTCTCCAGCTCCTCTTCTCCGGCTATTCCCTCTGCCAGTATCCATTCCTTCATCTTTTTTATGGGGTCATAGTCTTTTTCCCACTGCAGCCTCTCCTCATCCTTATATCTCTCATGCGAGCCTGATGTTGAGTGGCCCAGCGGTTGGGTAACCTCTTCAATATGAAAAAGCACCGGAACATGCTCACGCCTGCATATTTCTATTCCTTTCCTGTAGGTTTCAATAAGGCCGTGGTAATCCCATCCTTTTGCTTTGAATATCCTGATACCCTCACCCTTCTTCTTACTCTCGAACCCTTTGAGCACCTCAGATATACTGCCTTTGGTTGTCTGGTACTTTTTTGGCACCGATATACCATAACCGTCATCCCATACTGAAAGGGCCATTGGCACCTGCAACACACCTGCTGCATTCATTGTTTCCCAGAAATGCCCTTCAGAGGTACTGGCATCTCCTATTGACCCGAAAGCCACCTCATTGCCTTTTATTGACAGCTTCTTATACTCAGCCAGATCTTTGTTCTCCCTGAACATTTTTGAGGCGTAGGCCAGTCCAAGCAGCCTGGGCATTTGTCCGGCCGTAGGCGATATGTCAGCAGAGGAATTCTTCAGCTTTGTAAGCTCTTTCCAGCTGCCATCCTTATTTATATTGGGTGTGGAGAAGTGATTATTAAAAATCCTGCCCTCGTTGCCCGGGTTCAGTTCCGGATCGGGACTACCATAGAGCTGGTGAAAAAATTCTTCGGCATTGTACAGGTCCATGGCCATCATCCATGTCTGATCGCGATAATAACCTGAGCGCCAGTCGCCATCTTTGAATTCTTTGGCCAGTGCCAGCTGGGCTATCTCCTTACCATCACCGAATATGCCGAATTTAGCCTTTCCTGAAAGTACCTCACGACGGCCTATAACGCTTAAGTTCCTGCTGAGATTGGCCAGCCTGTAGTCTGCTAATACTTCTTTAGTGTTATACTTTTCCG
>JBKHBA010000041.1:0-12912 GCA_046542595.1 Bacteroidales bacterium
GAATTAATTTTAAACGATATTTCACAAAAAAAAAGATGAAAGTGTATAACCCGGTTTCTGCATACCGAATCCAGTTTAATAAGGACTTTACTTTCAGCCATGCTGAAAAAATTCTGCCCTACCTCCATAAGCTGGGTATCAGGACCATTTATGCCTCACCGGTTTTTCAGGCTGTCAAAAACAGCATGCACGGATATGATGTTACCGATCCGCTCAGGCTCAACAAAGAAATTGGAAGAAGGCAGGACTTTGAAAAGCTCATCAGTACCCTCCACAGCTATGATATGGGATGGATACAGGATATTGTTCCCAACCATATGGCATACTCAACGGAAAACCCGTGGATATATGACCTTCTGTGCAAAGGCAGCAAGTCAAAGTTTTACAGTTTCTTCGATATCATAAAGGATCATCCCGATAAAAAACTGGGAGAAAAAATAATGCTTCCCTTCTTCGGCAAAGATATTGCAGAAGTAATAAATGATGGAGAATTATCTTTAAAATTTGGCGGAAAGGGATTCATCATCAGCTATTTCGAAAATGACTACCCTGTCTCTTACCAGGCTTATGCTATGCTCTTATCTAAGGGTAAGCAGAGCAGTATCCCGGCTTTTATAAAAGACCTGCTGGCAAAAAAAGCATCCAGAGGCATTGATGAGGAAGATGTAAAGAAGCTCTGCCATGATTTCCGTAATGATCCGGGTACATCACGGTATATAATTAACTGCCTGGCGGAGGTAAACAACAAGCCCTCTCTTATGAAGGAGCTTGCAGGCAGCATGGCATATCTTCCTGTTTACTGGAAGGAAACCGAAAAACGAATTAATTACCGCCGCTTCTTTACAATTAACAGTCTTATCTGCCTTAACATGGACAACAGGCAGGTATTCGGCACCCACCATAAATACCTTCGGTCGCTCTTAAAAGACGGGTATATAGACGGCTTAAGGATAGACCATATTGACGGGCTGGCCGATCCCGGCACTTACCTGGAAAACCTCAGGGATATGACAGGGCCTGAGAGCTATATCATAGTGGAGAAGATACTTGAAGAAAAGGAAAAGCTACCGGAAAAATGGCCTGTGCAGGGCTCAACAGGTTATGACTTCCTGGCTAAGGTAAATAACCTGCTTATTAATGAAGAAAAGGAAAACGAGCTGTATACAATTTACAGGCAGTGGTCGCAGGAGACAACAGATGCTAATGAGTTTATGCATGAAAAAAAGAAGTATATCCTCTTTAACAGGCTGAAAGGAGAACTCGAAATTCTGAGCTGGCTGTGCCAAAGGATAAAATCGACACACACAGAAGAGATAAGTCGCGCGAACCTTCAAAAAGCTGTTGCAGCCTTTTTGATCGCCTTTCCCCTTTATAAGATGTACAGTGTGCCTTCGGCTTTCACAGAGGAAGAAAAGAATTTTATCAGGGACATATTCAGCCAGGCTGTTAAGAAAAATAAAGATATCGAGAAAGCCCTCAGGAGCCTGCAATCAGTGATCCTTCTGACAGGCACAAATAAAAAGGAGATCATCCGAAAAACGGATCTCTTTTTCAGGCGCTGTATGCAGTTTACCGGTCCGCTGATGGCCAAGGGAATTGAAGATACCGCATTCTATTCGTATAACCCCTTTATTGCCTCCAGCGAAGTAGGAGATAATCCGCGCTACCTGGGCATCAGTACCGAAGAATTTCACAGGCTCATGGAAGAAAGGCAGTCAAAGACTCCCCTTACAATGAACACCGGCGCCACCCATGATACCAAGAGAGGCGAAGATGCCCGCGCCCGACTGAATGTTATAAGCGATATACCGCACCGATGGAATGAATTAACAAAACAGTGGAAGGAAATAAACCATAAGCTAAAAGTCCGCGAAGGCCGGCAGCCCGTTCCTTCAGACAATGATGAGTATTTTATATACCAGACCCTCTGTGCTCACCTGCCTATGAATGGTAAAACCGGTGAAGATTTTATGCCACGGCTGAAAGAATACCTGCTTAAGGCTTTGAGGGAGTCAAAAGCCAATTCGTCATGGAGTGAGCCGGATACCGCTTATGAGAATAAAACCCTGGAATTTACCGGCAAAATACTGTCCGGGGATAATGAATTCCTAAGTAGCTATACCCTTTTTGTAAAAGAAATAATCCCTCACGGTATAATTAATTCCATCAGCCAGCTCATCATTAAGAATACCGCTCCTGGTGTACCCGACACTTTCCAGGGGACAGAAACATGGAACCTTAATTTTGTAGATCCTGATAACCGCCGGCCGGTGAATTATAAGTCCATGGAGAAGAGACTTGATAAAATGATAAGAGACCATTCATCGGATGCTGAAGTCCTGGCAGGGAGATTATGGAAAAATGCCGGGAACGGTAACATCAGCCAGTGGATTACTTACCTCACACTGCAGGAAAGGATCAAAAGTCCGGACTTATTCCTCAAGGGTGATTATATCCCCCTGGAAATAAATGGAAAATATAAAAAACATATCATTTCCTTTATACGTAAATACAGGGATGAGCACCTGTTAATAGTATTGCCCCTGCACACTGCATCCATGGATGATATCAATGACTGGGATAATACCAGGGTCAGACTTCCCGGGCTGTCACCTCCGAAATGGCAAAACCGGCTCACAAAAAAGATACTGAAGAGCAGCGGCGATATAATGGTGAATGATGTTTTTGAAAAGATACCTTTTGGTATTCTGAAGGGTCAGTATGCTGAGCCGGAAAGAAAAGCAGGCATCTTAATGCATATATCTTCGCTGCCAGGCAAATATGGCATTGGTGATATGGGTCCGGGTGCCTTTCAATTCATGGATTTTTTACAGCGTAGCGGACAAAGATGCTGGCAGGTGCTGCCACTGAGCCAGTCAGATAAATTAACTTCCTATTCGCCTTATAGCTCATATTCAGCCTTTGCAGGCAATACCCTGTTTATAGATCCGGGTGGACTGGCAGGATACGGACTGACAGACAGGCACAGAATGGAACAATCAGAGATAAAAAGTGAAGAAAGGGTAGATTACCCAGGTGCAGAAGAGGTAAAAAACCGGCTTCTGGATGAAGCTTTCTTAAATTATAAGCAGGCATCTTACCCTGAATTGAAGAAGAAATCAGAAGAATTCCGGGAAAAGGAAAAATACTGGCTGAGTGATTTTGCTCTTTTCTCAGTCCTGAAAAAACATCTTGGCTATAAACCATGGAATATGTGGCCCGAAGAATATCGCGACAGGCATCCGTACTCACTCAAAGCATTTAACAGCAAGCATAAGGATGAGATACAAAAAGTAATTTTCAGCCAGTTGATTTTCTCCCTCCAATGGCAGGAAATCAGGGATTATGCCAGGGAGAGAGCAATTGATATTTTCGGGGATATACCCATATATATAAACTATGACAGCGCCGATGTGTGGGCCAATCCCGGCCTTTTCATGCTGAACGCGGATAAATCGATGAAAGCGGTGGCCGGTGTACCCCCCGATTATTTCAATGAAAACGGCCAGCTGTGGGGTATGCCCCTTTTCAACTGGGACGAAATGAAGAAAGATTCTTACCGCTGGTGGGTGAACAGGATAAAAAAGAACCTGGAATGGTTTGACCTTCTCAGGCTGGACCATTTCCGTGCCTTTTCTGCTTACTGGGAAGTGCCGGCAGGATCGGAAACAGCTATTAAGGGAAGATGGATAAAAGGTCCGGGTACAGATCTTTTCGACACTATCAGCTTACATTTCCCGGACATGCCTTTTGTGGCCGAAGACCTGGGGCAGATCGATCAGGATGTCTATGATCTGCGCGACCGTTATAAGCTGCCGGGGATGAGGGTTCTGCAGTTCGGGTTTGATGAAAATATGCCATACCTGCAGCATACGCCGCTTAATTACACTTATAACAGCATTGCATATACGGGCACACATGATAATAATACCATGAAAGGCTGGTACAGGAAAGAGGCAGACAAAGAAAAGCTGAAACGTATTAAAGATTATACCGGCAAAAAACTGAAAGAGAAAAACTGCCATACAGAGATGATACGGCTGGCATATTCTACCGTTGCCAGGCTGGTGATAATCCCCATGCAGGACTGGCTGGGGCTGGATGAGAACAGCAGGATGAACTTCCCCTCCTCTACTGAGGGAAACTGGCTGTGGAGAGTAAAAGAAGATCAGCTCGGTCCGGAGATTGAAAAACAGATCAGGAAGATGGTAAAAACTTTCGGCAGAATTTAATAGCACCTCCTTTTTACCATATACCACAAAAAGAAAAAGCTGCCAGGGAAATATCAATTTCCAGGCTTAATAGCCCGGCAATAATTTTATAATTTTGCAGATTAAACTTTGTACTGAACAAAATGTTATACACTTAAAATTCTATGAATAATCCTTTACTTAAAATATGGGAAAGCCCATTCGGTTTACCCCCTTTTGACCGGGTAAAACCAGCTCACTTCACACAGGCAATAGAAGAATCAATAGTTACGGCAAAAAAAGATATTGAAAAGATAGCCGGGAGCAGTGATGATCCCTCTTTTGAGAACACCATTGTTTCGCTTGACAAAGCAGGTATAAGGCTTGACGAGATATCATTATTACTGTTCAACCTTAACAGTGCTGAAACAAGCACCGAGATACAGGGTGCTGCAAGGGAAGCAGCGCCCCTTCTGTCAAAGTTTTCAAATGATATTACCTTAAACCGGGATCTCTTCAACAGGATCAGTACCGTATACGATAAAAAGTCTTCACTGCAACTTGATGAGGAGCAGCAAAGCTTGCTCAGGCAGACATACCGGAACTTTATCAGGGGCGGCGCCGGCCTGGAAGAAGAAACAAGGAAAAGGTTCAGGGAGATAGACGAACAGCTGTCAACACTATCGCTCCGGTTTGAAGAGAATGTGCTGGAGGAAACAAATGCCTTCTTCCTGCATATAACAGATGAGGAGGAACTGGAAGGCTTGCCCGGGGGTATAATTGAAACAGCTGCCGAAGAGGCGGCTAACAGTGGAAGAGAAGGATGGGTATTTACCCTGCACTTCCCAAGCTATATCCCTTTTATGCAGTATTCAGCAAAAAGAAAGCTCAGGGAAAAAATGTACAGGGCATATTCCTCCAGGGCCTTCGAAAAGGATAAAAATGATAACCGCGACATTATCAGAAAAATCATAAACCTGAGAAGGGAAAAAGCAGAGATGCTGGGATTTGATAATTATGCGGAATTCATCCTTGAAGACAGGATGCTTGACAGTCCGGATAAAGTAATGTCCTTCCTCAATGAATTATTCGCCGCCTCCCGCAAATATGCCCTCAACGACCGCAGGGAAGTTGAGAATTATGCACGGAAAAACGGACTCAGGGGAGAACTGGAAAAATGGGACTGGGCCTACTACTCGGAAAAACTGAAGAAAAGTAAATTCAATATTGACGATGAGGTACTGAGACCATATTTCGACCTGCAAAAAGCAGAAAAAGCAATATTCAGTCTGGCCGGCCAACTGTACGGTCTGCAGTTTAAACAGAGAAATGACCTGCCGGTATACCATCCGGATGTTAAAACATTCGAAGTAAAAGACAGTGACGGCGGGCACTTATCCCTGCTGCTCATTGACTACCATCCCAGGAAAGGGAAAAGCAGCGGGGCATGGATGACTGCTTATCGCGACCAGCACCGGCATGCAGGGAAGGATATACGTCCCGTAATATCCCTTGTAACCAATTTCAGCAAACCGTCATCCACCAAACCGGCACTGATAACACATAATGAGCTGACAACCTTCCTTCATGAATTCGGACATGCCCTCCATGGCATGATGTCAAAATGCAGCTACAGGAACCTGTCAGGAACAAACGTGTCAAGAGATTTTGTTGAACTGCCATCACAGATAATGGAAAACTGGGCATGGGAAAAAGAATGGCTTGATACATGGGCAAGGCATTATAAAACGGGCGAAAAAATACCGGTGGCACTGATAGAAAGAATAAAGGAATCAATGGTGTTCAATGAAGGTTATGCATGTAACAGGCAGCTCAGTTTCGGCTTTCTTGACATGGCCTGGCATACCATAGAGAAGGATTTTGACGGCGATGTTGACCGTTTTGAGAAAGAAGCAATGAAAAACACTGAATTGCTGAGGCACGTGGAAGGAACGAATATGACCAGCTCCTTCGGGCACCTTTTCTCCGGCGGTTATGCAGCCGGGTACTATGGCTATAAATGGTCTGAAGTGCTGGATGCTGACGCTTTCAGCCTGTTCAGGGAAAAAGGTATATATGATAAAAGAACGGCAGAATCATTCCGCGTGCACATACTTGAAAAAGGGGGTAGTGCCGAAGCAGCTGAACTGTACCGCAGGTTCAGGGGCAAAGACCCGTCAAGCGAAGCCCTGCTCGAAAGGAGCGGGTTTAAAAGAGAACTCCCGGAGCTTTAAAATCATTAGTTTCTGACCCTGTAATTACCATGTAAGTTACCATGTAAGTGACATGGAAAGGAATTATCTGCCGGCAGGGAAAAGTAAACAGGGATTAATCCAGGTCCCTGCCGGATAAAAATGTTAAAAAGTGGAAAATTTTTTACAGAGTGTAAAATGTGTAAATTTGTACCGGCAATAATACCGTCGTAGCACGACTTTTTTTTGACCCTCAGAGAAGACTGATGTATATCCCGTTAACAGAACAGATAATTATATGACTTTTGAAGAATTTAAACTGGATCCTGAACTGATGGATTCATTACATTATATGGGCTTTTCCAGGCCCACACCAATACAGGAACAGGCTATGCCCCTCATCCTTGAAGGTAAGGACCTTATTGCATGCGCGCAGACCGGCACCGGAAAAACGGCAGCCTTCCTGCTGCCGGTAATAAACTCAATAATAGAGAAAAGACCGGAGTATACACATACACTCATCCTGGTACCGACACGCGAACTGGCGGTACAGATAGACCAGCATGTGCAGGGACTGGGATATACACTCGGGATTAATTCAATTGCCATATATGGTGGAAGCGACGGCAGCGACTGGGACCAGCAGAAGACAGCCCTCAGGGATGGAGTCAATATAATTATAGCAACACCCGGCAAGCTGATATCCCACCTTAACCAGGGCTATGTCAGGTTCGACAAAATAGAAGCGCTTGTGCTTGATGAGGCCGACCGTATGCTTGATATCGGTTTTTATGACGATATTATGAAGATAATATCCTATGTCTCTAAGAAGCGGCAAACGCTAATGTTCAGCGCTACCATGCCCCCTAAAATAAGGTCCCTGTCAAAACAAATCATGAACAGTCCGGCCGAGATATCCATAGAGATGTCAAAGCCTGCCGAGGGTGTCATGCAGGCAGTTTATATGACAGGTGAATCCCAGAAGCTACCCCTTATTAATGGCCTGATATCCGATAACCCGGAGTACAGCAGTATACTTATCTTCTCCTCAACAAAAAGGAAGGTGAATGAGATTGTGCGTGGACTGCGCTCAAAAAATTATATGGTGGAAGGAATATCCTCAGACCTGGTACAGAAAGAGAGGGAACAGGTGCTGCTCAGGTTCCGGTCGCGCCGCACCCGTGTACTGGTGGCAACCGATGTTATGAGCAGGGGAATAGATATCAAGGATATTAACCTGGTGGTAAACTATGATGTGCCCTCTGATGCAGAGGATTATGTTCACCGCGTGGGCAGAACAGCAAGAGCCGAAACAACAGGTGTGGCAATAACACTGGTCAATTCCGACGATAAACAAAAACTCTATAAGATTGAAAAACTGATAGGTAATAAGGTGTACAGGGCGCCCCTTCCCCCTGAGCTTAAAAAAAGAGAAGGAAACAGGCAGTCATCAGGGTATCGCAGATAAATATTATATTTGCACTTATAAAAACAACACAAGTAATTATTACCCGGCCTTCATTATCAACTCTTTAAATATAATAGATGATTAGTTTCTTCCAGGTAAAAGACAGCATAATTGCAGTAAACAGTCTCAAAGATTTATCAGAAAAAGATGCCGGGAAGCTTATCTGGCTTTTCGCTTCAGGCAGCAGGATGGGTGCTGACAGGATTGAAGGATACTTTATTGGTCCGCGTAAGGAGATGATAACTCCCTGGAGCACCAATGCCGTGGAGATAACACAAAACATGGGCATTGAGGGCATTGACCGGATTGAAGAATTTTTTTACTCCGCCAGGGATGAAAAAGACTATGATCCCATGCTGCAAAAACTGTATAAAGACCTGGACCAGGATATTTTCCATATAGATCATACACCCGAGCCGGTATATGAAATAGATGACATCGCGGCATATAACGAATCTGAAGGACTGGCGCTAAGCCCTGAAGAGATAAGATATCTTGAAGACCTGAGTGTGTCGCTTAACAGGAAGCTGACCGACAGCGAGGTGTTTGGTTTTTCGCAGGTTAATTCCGAACACTGCCGTCACAAAATATTTAACGGCAGGTTTATTATAGACGGTGAAGAAAAGGAATCCACCCTCTTTAACCTTATCAAACTTACAACTCTCACCAACAGGAATAAGATAGTTTCTGCCTATAAAGACAACTGCTCATTCGCCCGCGGTCCGGTTGTTGAGATATTTGCCCCCGCCACACAGGACAAGGCGGATTATTTCAGTGTCAGGGAGACAGAATCCGTACTGTCATTAAAAGCCGAAACACATAATTTCCCTACAACGGTTGAGCCTTTTAACGGGGCATCAACAGGTACAGGGGGTGAGATACGTGACAGGATAGCAGGAGGCAAGGGAGCATTTCCCATTGCCGGCACGGCCGTCTATATGACTTCATACCCACGTAACGGCGACGGACGTGAATGGGAAAAAGCAAATAAAGCAAGAAAATGGCTCTACCAGAGTCCGGAAGACATACTCATCAAAGCATCAAACGGCGCAAGTGATTTTGGCAATAAATTCGGTCAGCCACTGATATGCGGATCGGTACTCACCTTTGAACATACGGAAGACAGCAGGAAGCTGGGATATGACAAGGTCATAATGCTGGCCGGAGGCATCGGTCATGGTAAGATGAAAGACAGTGAGAAAGACATACCAAAAAAAGGAGACCTGATAGTTATGCTCGGCGGTGATAACTACAGGATAGGCATGGGCGGAAGTGCGGTATCCAGCGTGGATACAGGCCGGTATGACAGTGCCATAGAGCTTAATGCCGTACAGAGAGCAAACCCGGAAATGCAGAAAAGGGTATATAACGCCCTGCGTGCCATGGCTGAAGCTGATATCAATCCTGTTATTTCACTGCATGACCATGGTGCGGGCGGACACCTCAACTGCCTGTCTGAACTGGTAGAGGCCACCGGCGGCCGGATAGACATAAGCAGATTACCGGTTGGTGATCCCACCCTCTCCGCAAAAGAGATTATCGGCAATGAGTCCCAGGAAAGAATGGGTCTTGTTATAAGAAAGGAAGATGTGAATAAGCTTATAAGGATTGCTGAAAGGGAAAGAGCACCCGTATATATCATAGGGGAGGTAACAGGTGATCACCAGTTCACCTTTGAGAACACCAAAACGGGAGAAAAACCTATAGACCTGCAGCTGACATCCTTCTTTGGCGACCCGCCACAGACCGTGATGAAAGATAACAGGATACAACCTTCCTTCGCTGAACTGGAATATGACAGCACACGGCTGCATCAGTATATAAGCCAGCTGATGCAGATTGAAGAAGTGGCATGCAAAGACTGGCTCACCAACAAGGTAGACCGGTCTGTCACAGGAAGGGTAGCCAAGCAGCAATGTGCGGGCGAATTACAGCTGCCGCTTAATAACCTGGCGGCCATAGCACTGGACTACAGGGGTGTTAAAGGCCTGGCCACATCCATAGGGCATGCACCCGTGGCCGCACTTATTAACCCGGCACATGGTTCAGTGCTGTCAATAGCAGAAGCCTTAACTAATATAATATGGGCACCGCTGGATGAAGGCATAAGAGGTATATCCCTGTCAGCTAACTGGATGTGGCCATGTAAGAATCCGGGTGAAGATGCCCGGCTGTACGAAGCCGTGGAAGCGGCCAGCGACTTTGCCATTGCGCTTGGAATAAATATCCCAACGGGCAAGGACAGCCTGTCAATGACCCAGAAATACAAGGATGACACTGTTTACGCACCAGGCACCGTTATAATATCAGCTTCAGCCGGAGTGACAGATATAAACAGGATCGTTGAACCTGTAATGATGCCTGATTCCGAGACCAGCCTGCTGTATATTGATATGAGCCGCGACGAATACAAGATGGGCGGCAGCAGCTTTGGGCAGGTACTGAACAGGGTGGGCACAAGCACACCCACAATTACTGATCCTGATTATTTCACTCTTGTATTTAACACAGTGCAGGAGCTTATAAGAGATAAAAAAATAATTGCCGGCCATGATATCTCATCCGGGGGCATGATTACCACCCTCCTGGAAATGTGTTTTGCCAATACCGAGGGAGGAATGAGTATTAACCTGGATGCCATAAATGAAGAGGACATTATTAAGATACTGTTCAGTGAAAATCCCGGACTGATACTGCAGGTGGAGAAAGAAGACGAGGTGGAAGAAATATTGCTGGAGAAAGGCATATCCTGTATTCCTATAGGAAGCCCGGCAGCCAAGCGCTCGGTATTCATCAGGAAGTCGGGCCAGACCCATGTCTTTGACATTGAAGAGATGAGGAATCTGTGGTACAGGACTTCATACCTCTTTGACCGCAGGCAGTGTGGCCATGAACTGGCTCTTGAGAAGTACAGCAACTATCATAACCACGGCCTGGTGTTTGATATGAAGGACTATACCGGCAGACTTGATAAGCTTGAGCTGTCCCACGGCAAACGGGAAAAAACAGGGATCAGGGCCGCCATAATAAGGGAAAAGGGGGTTAACGGCGACAGGGAAATGGCTTATGCACTGCACCTGGCAGGCTTCGATGTTAAGGATATTCATATGACAGACCTTATCAGCGGAAGGGAAAACCTTGAAGATATAAACATGATTGTGTTTGTGGGTGGCTTCTCCAATTCAGATGTCCTGGGTTCGGCAAAAGGATGGGCCGGGGCTTTCAGGTATAATGAAAAAGCGAGGTTGTCACTTGAAAATTTCTATAAACGGGATGATACCCTGAGCCTGGGTATATGCAACGGCTGCCAGCTGATGGCAGAGCTTGATCTTGTTTATCCCTCTCATGAAGTAAAGCCCTCACTGCTTCCGAATAAATCAGCAAAATTTGAATCAGCCTTCCTCAGTGTTGACATAAGTAAAAGCAATTCGGTTATGCTTAAGGATATGGTTGGTATGACACTGGGTATATGGGTTGCCCACGGGGAAGGACAGTTCAATCTGCCCTATGATGAATCGGAGTATGATATCCCCCTGAAATATCATCAGGGTACCTACCCTGCCAACCCTAACGGTTCTGAATTTAATACCGCCGCCATATGCTCTCACGATGGAAGACACCTGGCCATGATGCCTCACCTTGAACGCTCCTTTATGCCATGGCAATGTGCATATTACCCGGAGGAAAGAAAAAATGATGATGTAACACCGTGGATACAGGCCTTTATTAATGCCCGTAAGTGGATAGCTGAGGCTGGCTCATTCAGTCATCGGCTTTAAGATAAGGCTCCTCAGCTCGGTATGCCTTAAACCCGTACGTTCGGAAATACTCTCGCATGGCCTCACCTTGGCACTGACAATCTGAATACTATAATCGCCGGGCGAATCTATATATAAAGAACCCAGCCTTGAATCAGCGCGGAAATAATCCTTGCCCGTGCCCGGTGTATCCAGGATAATCTCATTACCAATAGGTTTTGCCCTTATTCTCTTTTGCCCGAAATTAATTATCACAGGGCTTTCATAATGAAGGTCCATGGTGTCCCTGGTATAACTGCTCAGCCATAGCTCATACCTCCCTTTTGATTTTACCCTGAACGACCATTCAGCAGTATTCATATCAGGATGAAGGCTGTCCTGAAGAAGGTATGCCTTCTCAAGGTCGAGCACAATGCTTCCGTCTTCCTGCTCGGTTATCTCAGGTTCTGTTTGTATATGAAAATCATCAGCATTTTTATTTATACATCCTCCTGCAATAATAATCAGTAGCAGCAAAAAATATTTCACTCTTATCATATTCCTTTTTTAATAGTTTATCCCCATTATCAAATATTAATAATACAAAAATCATACCGCCTGCAAATATATCCTGAAAAATCACTAAAACAATCACCCCTGGTCAATTTCATTAATTTTACAAAGAGATTATCCGGCAGACCGTGTATTTATCCGGTATCTGCCATCTCTGATATTAGATTGTATTTTTTATAATTTTGTTATACAAATCCATAAATGTGAAAAATGAAATCCATCAAACAAATTGTTACAGGTTCTAACCGGCTGCAGTACACAACAAATCAAAACAAGCGGGATCATAAATTGTTTATATGGATCCTGGCCCTTGTTGCATTCATGACATCAGTATCTTCATGCAGTAATAATAACGAGGTGTCACTTGATTTATTATTGTCGGAGATGACTGACAGGAGAGAAATAACCCTTTATCCTGAACCCGGATACAGGCTTAAACAATTCAGCAGTTATGATCGCAATTCAGTTTCAGCGGATAAAGAAGGATGGTTTGCAAATGCTGATTACACACAATTTATTCGTAAAGAGGAGAATAAGGGCAGGAAAGAGTTTGTTCTTTTTGATCATGCCGGACCGGGTGCCGTTGTCAGATGGTGGATGACCTTTGCAGGTGAAGGAAGTCACGGGGGTATAATAAGGGTTTATATAGACAATGATGAGGATCCTGTTATAGAAGATAATGTGCTGGAGGTACTGAGCGGAGAGCTGCTGGCCGGCGCCCCTCTGAGCACCTCGGTTTCGCCCGATACCGA
>JBKHBA010000042.1:0-12825 GCA_046542595.1 Bacteroidales bacterium
GTTCCTTTTCTGTACAGGCACCTTATGGGAGGAATTACCACTATTATGGATGCAGGCGGATACCGTAATGTTACAATTATGGCAAAGAAAGCTTTTAATGAGGGTTATATCACCGGGTCAAGGCCCGTTGTTACAGGTGAAAGGATTAATGGTACGGGGGGTCATGGGGTGTCCCGTTTTGATATGGCCCGCGAGGCTGATGGCCCGGATGAATTCAGGAAAGCGGTGAGAGAGCAGTTATATGCAGGCGCCGATATAATAAAAATATTACCCCCGTATTCAAAGGAAGAACTGAAGGCTGCTATAGAGGAAACGCATCTGCATCAGAGGAGGGTGGCTGTGCATTCAGGGATATATAATAAACAGTATGCTTTCGTAAGGTGGGCTGCAGAGCTTGATGCCGATATTATTATGCATGCCTATGCATTGCCTGATGATGTTATTAAAGTTATGGGCGAAAAGGGTATATATTCCGTGCCTACCATGACTATTATGATGAAGAACCAGCTGAGGGACAGGTTTGACCCGGAGAATGAACAGTTGCATGAATATGAGATCATCTTCAGAAAACTCAGGGAGGCAGATGTTAAGATGGCCGTGGGCACTGATGCCCTGTATGAGTTTATGAAAGAAAACCCGGGACTGTATTTCCTTGAGGTGGAACGTTTTGTAAAAAATGGTTATTCCGAGATGGAAGCTATTGAAGCTGCGACCCGTACAGGCGCAGAAGCCCTGGGAATGGATAATGTGCTTGGTACAGTTGAGAAAGGCAAGATAGCTGATCTTATTGTGCTTGACGGTGATCCGCTCTCTGATATAACTGAATTGCGAAATGTGGTAATGGTTATACAGTCAGGAAAAACAGTGAAGAAAACTTTCTGAGCCGGTAAGCCCCGGGGACTACTGTGCCACAAACTGGTATGTTATGCTTCCTTTCTGTCTGCCTGGTGCTGAAGGGTCGGGGTTGAACCTTGTTCTGCGTACAGCATTGACAGCCGCTTCGTAAAGGCATTCGTCATTTGTTGAACTCTCTGTTTCATTATAGCTGAATGATCTTATTTCTCCGCCGGGTGTAACTGATATATCAATCACTACAATACCTGAATTTTCACATTTATAAATAGGGATGGGAAGCGTGAGATGGTACCTGCCTGCAAGGCTGTAGTATACCCTTGTAGGCCCTTCGTAATTGGCTGTCAGTTCGTTTGCTGATTTGTCGCTGCTGAGTTCGAGGCTGTCCTGCTGTTCTGTGTTAAAGGCAACATCCCCTTCATCCATGCTTTCCAGTATTTCTTTGTTACGGTCAATATAATTGTCCTCACCCAGTTTGCCTTCAGCAATCATTTCTTCCTTAACCCTGTCGATATATTCTTCCCTGTCTATTTCTATATCTTCCTGGCTGGCAATATTTTTTATTATATCAGTAAAGCGGTCATCACCTTCGAATAATTCTTCCAGGGGAACCGGCTCTTCCACCACCTCATCCTCAACAAACTCCTGGTCAGGCTGGAATTCAACCAGGAATTCGCTACGGTCCTCTTTATAGACTGAAGACAGTTTAACGGATACAAATATTATACCCGCAATTATATGTATAATAATTGTGCCCATTAATCCCGCTATTTTACCTTCGTAGCTTTTCATCTCTTTCTGCGAAATTATAAATTATTATTTTTACCGCCTCAAACTAACGCGGTAAACTGAAATCAATGCAACAATCAATTATTCTGGAGCAAATATCATTCCTTGCTGTGCTTGTACTTACAGGTGTCTTTGCCACAAAAACAGGTATCATAAAGGAACAGGCCAGGGATGCACTGGTTAAGATAATATTCAATATTACACTTCCCCTGCTTCTTTTTACCAATTTCAGTAACCTGGAGCTGAGCCCGGAGATATTAGCCAATAGCCTGATGGTGATAGTTATATCGCTGGCAATCATGCTGGTCATGTTACTTTTAGCCTATCTTTTTTCCCTGATGTTCAGGATGAAGCATGAACAGAAATCTGTTTTTATACCCCATAATGCCTTTGGCAATGTTCTCTATTTTGGTTTTCCCGTTGTAAATGCCCTTTTCGGTGAACTGGGCCTTTTTTATGCCAGCATATATGCATTTGTATCAATAATGCTTTTATGGACTGTGGGTATTTATGTTATAACACGCAAGGGAGGCATGAGCCTTAATCAGAGCCTTAAGAATATGATAAATCCTAATTCAGTGGCCATACTGGCCGGTTTTATACTTTTTATACTGAATATAAAAATACCAGGCATTATACTTGATCCCTTCCATAAGCTGGGCGGCACCACTATTTACCTGTCCATGCTTTATATAGGAGCCCTGCTCGGGCTTATGAAGATAAAAGGTGTTTTTACCAATAAATACGTATACCTGACATCTTTTAACAAGACTTTACTTTTTCCCTTTATCTTTATTATTGCCTTTGCCTTGCTGGGCAAAGGCATACTGTCAGGACTTGACCCGCTGATTATACAGGTAATAATAATTGAATCTGCCATGCCATGCATGGCCAATATTGTTATTATAGCAAAAATGTATAATGTTGACGATCATCTTGCCACGGCCAATGTGTTTATATCCACTGTTATGGGTATTTTTACCCTGCCTTTTATTTACTGGCTGATGACAGTTTTTATATTCTAGTGTTTATTGTCAGGGACAGCAGGCAAGGATACCACCTCCCGGCAATTAAAATTCGCAGATAAGCTTAATATTATAGCTTCTTCCTGTAAGGTAATTCGGCACAGCGTACTGTCTGGACTCACCGCTGAGATTATTGACCGTGGTAAGCCAGTTATAAGATATGGTATTGCGTATATCAAGCAGGTTAAATACTTCAAAACCGGCAATTACTTCCCTGAAGAAGGATAAAAAGTTACCTCCCCCGGTGTTGTTCCTGCTTTTGAAAACCCTTGTGAAACCCAGGTCCACGCGCCTGTATGATGGCATCCTGTGGTAGTTGTCATAGCGGTCGTTATAAGGTGAACTCACAGGTATACCGGTGCTGTAGTGAATATTTATATGCGCCCTGTAACCAGGATTTGAGGGGAAATAATCCTGGAAAAAGATATTGGTAGAGAAGCGAACATCTGAAGGGGAGGGGAAGTATCCGTAGTCATCACCCTGTATATCATGCCTGGCATCCATCAGCGACAGGGATATCCATGATTCCGCATCTTCTACAAATTCGCCGTTCAGTCTCAGATCCAGTCCCCTGACAAAGCCTGTTGCACTGTTCTCTGCTGAATATATTATTCTTACATTATCATATTTATACGGTATGATATTATCCAGTTGTTTATAATAAATTTCCCCTGTAAGCCTGAAGGGTGTTATTCCCAGTGAAAAATCAAAATCCGTTCCCAGAACCGTATGAACAGACTTTTGTGATTTGATGTCTTTGTTTACCCGGCCTGTGGGATACCTCATTTCCCTGTAAAAAGGAGGCTGGTAATATACACCACCGGCTATATAGTATCTCATATTTCTCGATGGAGGGTTCCATGATAATGACAGTCGCGGACTGAATAACAATTCACCTGAAAAGGACCAGTAGCTTAATCTTGCTCCTGCAGTCAGTATAAACCTGTGCTCTGATATATTTAAACTGTAATTATTAACCAGGTAGGCCCCGGCCCTGCTTACTGACAATATGGTGTCATTATTTGTAAGATTGCTGAGCACCAGTTTTTCAGCAGAATAAGGCAGGCTATAGCCTGCAGAGTCAATTTTTTCCCATTCCCTTATCCTGTCAATATTCGATTCATTATTGTACTTAATGCCCCAGCTCAGCACATTATCCTTGCTTTCCCAGCTTCCCTTATAATTAATTGTATAAATATTAAACCTGAGAATGTTGCGGGCATGGTTGAGCCAGCTGCCTGTTCCAACGTTCATAATACTGTCGCCAAAGTTCTCCGAACCAAGGTTCTTATCGAGCAGGTTGAGGGAATAGGATCCCCTTATATCATAGTTTTCCTCTTCCACGGAATTATAATAATGGGCTATAAACTTATGCCTGGTGCCTTTCCCTGTTTCCATATCAAGAGCCAGTGCCATGTTGACAGACCTGAATATGTCTGTTTCAGAGCCCTTATAAAGCACATATAGCTGGTAAGCTTCGCTGATACTGCCGAAAGTACTTTTCCTTGAACCTGGAATAAAAGAGTATTTGTTGGAGCTGTAGCTGCCCATCAGGCTCAGTGTAGATTTTTTTGTCAGCCTGTACCTGAGCAGCGACTGAATATCATAGAATGCAGGCCGGTAACTGCCTTTTGTATCCAGAGTCTGCAGCAGCAACTGGTTGGTCTTATAGCGTGCCCCGGCAAGGTAACTGAACCTTTTGTTTCCGGTGATGCCCTCTATATGCGCTGAGCTTATCAGCAATCCCGGCTTCAGTGTTCCCCTGTTTTCCGAAGGTTCCCTGTATTTTATATCCAGCACAGAAGACATCCTGTCGCCATAAGAGACATCAAAGCCGCCCGGGGAGAATCTTACACTGCTTATAAGATCCGGATTGAGAAAACTGAGTCCTTCCTGGCGGCCCGTCTTTATCAGTACCGGATGATATATTTCAATATCATTTACATATACAAGGTTTTCATCATAATTGCCACCTCTCACCCTGTACTGGCTCGACAGTTCGTTGTTTGAACTGACCCCGGGTAATGATACCAGCAGCTTTTCCACACTGCCCGCAGCGGCTGGCATGATATCAATGTCTTTAAGAGGGATATTTTTTAATGCAGCTGCCTCCCGCCTGTATTCCCTTACCGTTACATCCTGCAGGCCTGTTATATCCTGTTGCATGGTAATATTGAGCATCAGTGTATCAGGGGTGGCAATGAAATCAATTTCACGGTTTATATAAGCAATTGATGAGAATACAAGCTTATGCTGCCTGTTATCCGCAGGCAGCTGAAGTGAATACGATCCGTCCTCTTTTGTGTAGCTTCCGTATGGTAAACCCTTTATCCCAATGTTAACCAGTGGAATAGCCTGCCCCTGCTCATCATGCACATGCCCGGTAATCACAGTGCGGACTTCCTGTGCATCCAGCAGCAGACCGTTCAGCAGCAAAAAAATAAAGAGTAATGTTCTGGTCATGTCAGCTTTGCTAGTCAGGTTGTTACCTATCGCTGTCCTTATCCCTGTCTTTTGACTTTTTGTTCTTCAGCAGACCGTTTTTCAGCCCATCAATGAATTTAGCCCAGGCAAAAGGGTTGAACAGGTTGTTAACAGGAGTCTGATTCTGTGTCATCACCCTCTCTGCTTCCTGCTGCATGGCATATCTGTACCCGGCTTCCGGCGATATGTCCAGTTCAGTAAGAATCTGTCTTTCTATAATGGCGAGGTTATTTTCCATATTGGCAATCTCGATCTCCCTGGGTGATACGTAATTAACAACTGCCCGCTTAAATTCGTCATAGGTCTTCCATGGCAGAACGAGCACTGACCCTATATTTATTGTGTCGACGGCCATTGTAACATCAACTGTGAACCTGGGGTTCTTCACATCAGGTGGGATCTTTACATAGGCCGGCTGGTAGCCCACGGAGGTAAAAAACAATGTGTCACCAGGGTAAGAGATAATTGAGAATATACCCCTTTCGTCGGTTTCAGTTCCTGTCTTCAGTCCCCCGGAGATGATGTTAACATATTTTACAGGCTTACTTTCGGTATCCAGTACGAGCCCGTTCACCTGTATATAATGAACGGGTGATCTCTCCTGGGGCAGCGCAGGCATGCCCAGGGCGATAAATACTATGATTAATATCAGAGGTCTCACAGCATAATAATATAACTATTTTGTAAAGAAAGTCAAATAGATTTGCTTAATGAAAAATACTTGCCTTTTTATGTAAAATTTAACTCAGGAGGGTCCTTTTTAAACCGGCGACTTATTGCTTACCGCTCTGTTTTTAAAACTGCTGTTATATCGTTTATCTCCTTATTGCTCATGCCGCTGTCTTATGGCTCATCGTCCTGTTTCTCATGCCGCTGTCTTATGGCTCATCGTCCTGTTTCTTTTGCCGCTGTCTTATAGTTCATTGCTTTACTTATCATCACCGTTCTGCCGTTTCCCGTTTTTCCTTTTCTTAGTATTCCTGATTAGTTTCGGCCCGTACCATAGCCAGATGCCGGTAAGTGTAAATGTCAGTAAGGCAAGACCTATTATTGTTGTGTAGATGAGTTTAAATATGCCACTTTCTGTTTTTAATGCATAATCAATTATTGAGCCGTCATGTATGTTTTCAATGATATCTGATTTTCTTTGTGATACATTAAGTACTTCAGCAGTGGCAGCATCAAGCTGAACCTCCCAGTAATGGTCCTTGAAGACAAATTTTACCATTCCACTGGACGGCCGGGCATCAATACGGTTCAGCTCAGTTGAAATATGACTGCCTGCAGAATCCCTGAGTGTTTCAAAGGCTACTGTCTTCAGGCTGTCAAAGGAAAGCCAGTCGGCGGTATTTATTGATGTACCTGTACGCGATTCAGGAAGGAGTGTGTCAACATTTTTTTTCCAGCCCAAAAGTATCCCTGTAACAGCTATAAAAAGGAAAAGTATAAATAAGCTTGCAGCAAAGAAACGGTGTATTTTTCTTGTTATACGTAGCAGTGAAGCCTGTTGTTTGATGTCCATATCCTAATTCTTAGATTATTTAAGCTCACAGGAAAAACGGCAATAAATAATTGCCAGTTTTAAAAGATTCTGAGCCTAAATAGATTTTACCCCCTGAAAAGGGGCAAATATAGTAAAATCACGATATAAAATTCAGGCTATACAACAGCTAAATCATTGATGAATTCGACAATAATTAATATCTTTAAGCAAAGAAATACAAAGGAATGAAGAGAGTACTTGTTATTGGCAGCGGTAACGATTGCCGCAGCCTCATCATGGAAGGCTGGTTGCGGTATTATTCAGGCAATGAAGCTGAGATATACAGCGCCGGGTACAGTCCGGCCGATGTAAATCAGCTGGCGGTTAAGGTTATGATGGATTCTATGATAGATATTACGGGCAGTAAGCCCAATACAATAGATGACCTGCCTGAGAAGAATTTTGATTACATTATTAATATGGCGGAGGAGAAAGGCCGTGATCTTATTAAAAAGATTGCCGGCAACCCCGTGGTTATTGAAAAAACCTCACAGGACTGCCGTACATTGAAGGGTGATGAGGAAGCGATACTGCAGAAGCGGGCTGATATAAGAGATTCACTCGAAGATTTTTGTTTTGATTTTGTAAATGAGCATATAAGAAACCTTATACCGGATGATTTTTTGAATAATATAAAACCAGGTGACTGATGGTTGAACAGAAAGATATAACACTCCCGCTTCTTGAAAGAGGCTTTCACCTTATTGATTCTTATATTGAAAGCAGGATGCCAGGTCTGCCGGATAAAGGGCTTATTAACTTTTTCCTTCACCATACATCGGCTGCCCTGGCCATTAATGAGAATGCTGATCCCACAGTCAGAATGGATTTTGAGTCATTTGTTAACCGGCTGGTACCAGAGAATGACCCGCTGTACCGACATACCATGGAAGGTCCTGATGATATGCCTGCACACCTGAAAACGTCACTTTTCGGCCAGTCTGTGACAGTGCCTGTTAAAAACGGAAGGATGCATAAAGGTACATGGCAGGGCTTATACCTTTGTGAATTCAGGGATCATCCCCAAAGACGAAGATTGACTGTGACGGTATTATCATAATCTGCCATCATAAATATGATATTCTAATAATAATTCGGATATTTACTCCATAATTTCATGTTATGCGTATACAAACGTCAATCGAGTTTTACCTCTCTGCCATTAATGTCAGCTTCATGAACCTTTTTGGTGGTTTGTAGTGTGTATACCTGCCATCATTATCATTTTTTTCTACTCAATACAGTTTATGAAATCTTCAAAAATATACGAAATGTCAAAATTAATGTTACTGGGTGATGAAGCAATTGCACAGGCCGCTATGGATGCAGGGATGAGCGGGATGTATGCCTATCCGGGCACACCCTCTACTGAAATAATGGAATATATCCAGGCCTCACCTCTTGCTGCAGAGAAGAATATTCACCGCGAATGGTCAGCCAATGAAAAAACGGCCGTGGAAGCTGCACTGGGCATGTCATATACCGGCAAACGTGCGATGGTTGCAATGAAGCATGTTGGACTTAATGTGGCTGCAGATGGTTTTATTAATGCGGCAATGACGGGTGTGAATGGTGGACTGGTGGTTGTTGCTGCCGATGATCCTTCCATGCATTCATCACAGAATGAACAGGATTCGCGTTTCTATGGAAAGTTTGCTTTTGTACCCATCTTTGAGCCCTCAAACCAGCAGGAAGCTTATGATATGGTATTCACTGCTTTCGAGGTATCTGAAAAATACAGAATACCTGTTCTTTTCAGGATAACAACCCGCCTGGCTCACTCACGCAGTGCCGTCGTGCAAAAAGAGGTACTGCAGCAGAAAGAGTTCAGATTCCCGTCTGATCTGCGGCAGTTTGTGCTGCTGCCGGCCATAGCCCGCAGAAAGTACAAGAGCCTGCTGGCAAACTATGCCTCACTGGAGGCTAATGCTGATTATCAAAAACAAAACTGGTATGATGACGGTGAGGATAAATCCCTGGGTATTATAGCCTGCGGACTGGCATATAACTACCTGGCAGAAAATTTCAAAGATGGTGAGTGCCGCTATCCTCTGCTTAAAATAGGATTTTATCCTGTACAGGAAGAGCTGCTGGCCCGGATAAGCAATGAGTGTGATGAGGTGCTGGTTCTGGAAGAAGGCTTTCCTTTTGTGGAAGAACAGATGAAAGGATACCCGGTGCTGAATGAAAAGATAAAAGGACGGCTCGACGGATCACTGCCAAGGGATGGTGAACTGAACCCTGACCTTGTGGCCAGGGCACTGGGACTGAAATCTGAATATGGACAGGATATACCGGATATTGTATCAAAGAGGCCTCCTTCATTATGCAGGGGTTGTGGCCATACCGACATGTATAATGCACTAAATGAGGCTATTGAAGAATATGGCCCGGGAAGGGTATTCTCAGATATAGGCTGTTATACCCTGGGAGCACTGCCACCATATAATGCCATTAATTCATGTGTTGATATGGGTGCCTCGGTGACCATGGCTGTTGGAGCGGCTGACGGTGGTATGTTTCCTTCCGTAGCTGTTATAGGCGATTCTACATTTACACATTCGGGCATGACCGGGCTGCTTGATGCAGTAATAAAAAACTCGCCCGTAACGATCATAATATCGGATAATTCAACTACAGGTATGACGGGCGGACAACAGTCACATGCAACAGGCAGGCTGGAAGAAATCTGTCTTGGACTGGGAGTTAAAAAAGAACACCTGAAGGTGATTATCCCGCTAAAGAAGAACCATGAGGAGAATACAGGTATCTTAAAGGAAGAACTTGCATATAAGGGTGTTTCAGTTATTATAGCGCAGCGTGAATGTATACAGACTGCGGCAAGGAGAAAGAAGAAGGAACGCGAAAAAAAATAAAAAGATAGAAAAATGAAGAATGATATAATATTGTCCGGTGTTGGTGGGCAGGGAATACTATCCATTGCGGCGGTAATAGGTTTTGCTGCAGTGGAAAACAATATGTATATTAAACAGGCCGAGGTGCACGGTATGAGCCAGAGGGGAGGAGATGTGCAATCGCATTTTCGTCTGTCTGACAGGCCTGTGGCATCAGACCTGATACCTTATGGTCAGGCAGACCTGATCCTTTCGGTTGAACCAATGGAGTCATTAAGATACCTTCCCTGGTTATCGAAGGAAGGATGGCTGGTGACAAACAGCAATCCCTTTGTTAATATTCCTGAATATCCCGATGCAGATAAGCTGATGGAGGAAATAAGAAAAGTAAAGAATAACCTTATTGTTGATGCAGATAAAATAGCCCGGGAAACAGGTTCAGGCAGGGCTGCCAATATAGTGATGCTGGGAGCCGCATCACATTTTATACAACTGCCCCTTGAAAGCCTGGAAAATGCCATACGCAAACTGTTTGCCCGTAAAGGGGAGGAAATAATTGAGCTTAACCTCAAAGCTTTGTCGGCAGGCAGGGAACAGTTAAAGACCTGAACCCTTACATTTACAAAAAAATATTAATAGAATCCTGCGGGCGCATTAGCTTCGCTGAGCTCGCAGGCTCGGTTAGCTTCGCCGGGCTAAAGGTTCCTCACAGCTTACCGCGGGGAGAGTCAATAATTTGATGTGAAATTAGCTGTTTAGTCTGTTATATAACACTTCTCAGACTAATTAAAAGCAATATGATTACATTTGCTTTTATAAAAATATTTTTACAGACTATGAAAAAAACATTATTACTTCTGATTGTATTATTAATAACCGTTACGGGTTATTCACAGAAAGCAGATTTCAAGGCTGCAGAGAAATTTCGTTCATCAAACCTTAATCCCAAAGTGGGCGATACACGCGTAAGAGCTAACTGGATACACGAATCAAATAAATTCTGGTATTCATATAAGACATCTGACGGGAAAAATTACCACTATGTGGATGCTGATGCAAAGACAAAAAAACCTTTGTTCGACAGCAGGTATATGGCTTCAGAGATACATAAGCTTGTTCACCGGCCCTATAACCATCTTGACCTGCCGCTTGAGGACCTGGAATTTGAAGAGGAGAGTACTGATAAATTTACTTTTAAAATAGATTCTATACGCTTCCTTTTCAATATGAATAATAAAGAGCTTATTATTAAGGATACCGTTCCCGAGGAAGAGAAGACTGACAGGTGGGCTACTTATTCACCCGACAGCACATGGATAGCATATGCCAAAAATTATAATCTTTTTATAATGAAGGCCAATGACCCTGACAGTGTGGAAATACAGCTTACCACAGATGGTGAGCAGTATTATGGTTATGCCAGCAGCCGGTCTGATACCGCCAGTGATAAGAAAGTAAGAAGCATTGCAAGATGGTTTGAGAATGAAGAGAAGCTTTATGTTATTAAGTCAGACAGCAGGAAAGTAAGTGATCTGTTTGTTATTAATGTACTTTCAGATCCGAGGCCCGAACTGGAGACATATAAATACTCAATGCCGGGTGAAGAGAATGTGCCGCAGAATGAGCTTATAGTGTTTGATGTTGATACCAGGGAGAGAACCGATGTTAATGTGGAAAAATGGAAAGACCAGCGCTTAAGGGTAAGGTGGACCTCACAGGAATCGGCTGAAAGGATGATTATAGAACGCAAAAAGAGGGATCTTACCAAACTGGAGATATGTATGGTAAACGCTAATACCGGTGAGCTGGAAGTTCTCTTCAGTGAAGAACAGTACCCGTATATATATGATGGTTACGGCTACGGCCGCCTTGCAGTCCTTAACGAGGGTGAGGATATTATATGGTGGTCTGAACGATCAGGCTGGGGACAACTATACCTCTATGATGACAAGGGAAATATGAAAAGACAGATTACAGAAGGATACTTTGTAACAGGTAATATTGAGCGCATAGATACTACCGGGAGGGAATTATTTGTTGAGGCCTTTGGCCGCGAAGAAGGTGTACATCCCTATTATTCGATGAAGTACAGGGTGTCGCTTGACAGAAGCGGAATGAAGCTTATCAGTCCTGAAGATGCCAATCATTCCTTCAGTATGTCAAAAACCAATGATTACTGGGTGGACACCTATTCGAGGGTGGACATGGTGCCACGTTCGGTGCTGAGGGATAAGAACGGCACCGTAATGCTGGATCTCGAACAACCCGACCTTTCACAGGTATATGAGACAGGATGGAAAATGCCTGAGCGTTTTGTTGTAAAGGCAAAAGACGGGGTGACAGACCTGTACGGGGTGATGTTCAAGCCATTCGACTTTGATTCTACCCGCAGTTACCCCATTATATCATATGTGTATCCCGGACCACAAACAGAATCTGTTCCTTATTCATTCTCCGTCAGCTCAAGATATAATACAGCGCTGGCACAGCTTGGTTTTATAGTGGTTAACTTCGGCCATCGCGGAGGCAGTCCCCAGCGTAATAACTATTACCATACCTTCGGTTATGATAACCTGCGAGATTATGCCCTGGCTGATGATAAGTACGGCATAGAGCAGCTGGCTGACAGGTATGACTTTATAGATATCGACAGGGTTGGTATTTACGGTCACTCAGGCGGAGGCTTTATGAGCACAGCCGCCCTGCTCAGTTATCCGGATTTCTATGATGTGGCTGTTTCTTCTGCAGGTAATCATGATAATAATATATATAACCAATGGTGGGGCGAGACTCATCACGGGGTTAAAGAGATAATGAAAAAGGTAAAAGTTAAAAATGAGGATGAAGAGGTTGAAGAAAATGGGTATCCGGAGGAAGAAAAGGACAGTGTAAAGATATCCTATAAGGCTGATATCCCCATTAACCAGGACCTGGCCAAAAATCTGAAAGGGCACCTCTTGCTTGTACATGGTGATATTGATAATAATGTACATCCGGGCAACAGTATCAGGGTTGTTGATGCTCTGATAAAGGCAAATAAACGTTTCGATTTCATGATTATGCCCGGACAGAGGCATGGCTTCGGCAGGTACACCTCTTATTTTGAGACCATGATGTGGTACTACTTTGCCGAGCATCTTCTGGGTGACTACCGGACTAATGTTGAGCTGAAGGATTTTTAGCCTGCAACATCGGAGAAATTGTGATTTATTAGATATAGCAGAGGCGCCCCGATTGGGCGTCTCTGCTATTTAAGGCATACGGTCTTTCCCTGATT
>JBKHBA010000043.1:0-12629 GCA_046542595.1 Bacteroidales bacterium
GGCTGTCGGCTCAGCAGCATCAAAGGTATATTCGGTCTGGTAAGGCTTCAATGAAGTATCCCTTCCTGCATAGGCAGGGTCCGGCTCCTCCCAGAAAGTAATGGTAACGGACGCCGAATCGATACACTGCCAGTTTGTTTCCTTCCACCAGAAGGTATGCTCCCCGTAACTCCCGGCCGTAACCTCTGTTGACGGGCTGGTAGCATCCACAATATTATCTATGGCTCCCTCAAAATTGTTCCACAGTCCGTTACCCACGCTGGGACTGGCCTGCAGATCATAAACAGGTCCGCATACTTCATCATCCATACCGGCATCTGCAACAGGCACCTCATACACAACAACAGATCTTGATCCGCTCATTGAGGTGGCCACGCATGAATTATCATCAACTATTGACACAAAAGTATAGTCACTGGTATATTCAGGTGCATGTGTAAAATCATAATTCGCACTTCCGGCTGTAAAAGAAGGAAGATCAGCGCTGCCGTCATTAAGGGTGACGGTCCAGGGAGCAGCGCCTGTAAGGCTCATGGATACTGTTATGGAAGATCCGGCACAGCTGGTATCCTGTGCGGCGGTGATGGTTCCTGTCGGGAGCGGGTAGATACCTGTTTCCGCCACATTGCTTGTATCCCTGCAGCAACCGGCTAATCCTGATAACACTATGCGCCGGTACCAGGTCTTATCTGTCAGCACACCCGGCTGGTAATCCTTTTCATTATTTGTTTCAGATGCAGTGATCCATGTGATATTATCATCACTCTGTTCCCACAGGTAGGTATAGGAGCCGTCGCCTCCTGCCGGTTCGCTGCCTTCAAGAAGAGCAGGCTGTGTATTATAGCATATCATCTGGTCCGGGCTTATGGAATTGCCTGTAATAAGCGGCAGTACTGTTATCTTAAGCTCATTACTCACTGTTTCACATGCACCAGATAACACTATCCGGCGGTACCATGTAGTATCTGTCAATGACGGAGGATTATACGCAGGCTGATCAGAGGTGCCTGGCGCAGTACTCCAGCTTAATCCATCGTCACTGTGCTCCCATTCATAACCATAAGAGCCATCGCCACCCGATGGTATCTCTCCTTTTAACTGCAGGGGTGTCTGCCCGTAACATATTATAGTATCGCTTGCACCGGATAATGTACTTATCGTATTATCCAGTATTGCCGGGTTTACGTTTACCACCACAACATTACTTGTATCATCACATGCTGATGACAGTATTATGCGCCTGTACCATGTTGTATCAGCCAGGGAGGGGGGTTGATAGTCCTTGTCTTCAGCTCCTGCAATTACCGACCATGATAATGACCTGGTGCTGTCTTCCCATATATATGTGTAGTTACTCCCGTCACCTCCGACGGGTGTACTGCCTGTAAGGGCAGCGGGAACAGAATCCTGGCAGACGGTATTATCTGCTGAGACCGTGTTATTGCTTATTAGCGGCAGGCTTGTCAGCTTCACCTGTGCCGAGCTGTCAATGCAACAGTCAAGATGCCCTGACTTAACCACCCTCCTGTAATACCTCTCACCGGGAAAATACGTCGATGTTTCGTCAGGATCATAATCCCTGGTATCAGCCGTTCCTCCGGCAGTTGACCAGTTGTTCTGGTCTGAACTGCTGATCCACTCAAATGTATAGCTTCCGTCGCCATCAGAAGGATCTGAACCTGTAAGATCATCAAAAAGCATATCATAGCATACAATCTGGTCTTCAGCAATATCATTATTGCTTATTACCGGGAGCACCTCCACTGTTGTAACATTGCTGGTGTCTATACAGCGTCCGGATATCACAACCCTTGAATAATATGTTGTTGCCATCAGTGCGGGCGGATCATAATCACTGTTTGTCCCCGTTCCCGGTGCAAACTGCCAGCTGTCTGTTGATGTACTGTCTATCCACCGGTAGGAATAAATATCATTACCCCCGCCCGGACCGGCAGCGGCAGGCAGCAGCAATTGCGGGTCCTGCCCTGCGCAAATTATGGTATCATAGCCCACAAGGTTATCTGTTATCAGCGGCTGTACGATAATGGTTACCGCCTTGCTGGTATCGGATACCGGGCTAGCATTAGAGTCTGTCACTACCCTCCGGAACTGCAATGTGTCTGTTTCCGGCACATCAGGCACAAGGTTCTGTAAGGTCTCTGATTCGGACACCAGTGACCATGCCGATTCGTTATCTCCCTTTTTCTCCCACCTGAAAGTATATGGTTCAATCCCTCCCACCGGTTCCGTGCCGGCCATCATCTGCGGTTTCATACCGTAGCAGATTGAGTCGGTCTGTGTTCCGGTAAAAGAGGATATTATCGAATTAAAGAGAAAGCCGTTAAGCAGCATCTTAAGATCTGTGCGGATCGCTCCGGCACTGCCATCACTTCCTGATATTTGACCTGTAGGGTAATTTCTTTTGCCACCGTAGCCCCCGCTTACATCCACATCTGCTTCTGCGGGCAAGGCTGTACCGCTCAGCCATACCAGTCCGCCACCACCACCACCGCCGGCACCGAACAATTCACGGGTATGACCTCCTGTGCCGCCCCTTGCCTCAAGTGTGATATTTGATGAAGCAAATGATTTAACCGACAAAACCAGTGATCCGGCAGCCCCGCCGCCACCGGCCCCTGCATTTCCCTCCGCTATAGCTGTCAGCGAGTCGCCATTAGCCCTGATGGCATGACCGTTACCTGCAAGGCTATCTGTAAGTAAAAAAACGATCCCGCCACCAGGGGCACCCCCGGTACCTGTACTGCCTGCATTATCGTCACCACTACCGCCACCGCCGCCACCCATAATGACCCTGTCAGAAAAATATGCTTCATCAACCTCCCAGCCACCAAGGCCGGAAATTAAAAAACCATCTGAACGCTGCCAGTGACCATTACCACCTTCTCCAAAGCCTGCGCCACCGCCTCCTCCGGAGTACTCCCCAACAGCTCCCCCTCCTCCTGTGAATAATGCTCCTTTGCCCTTTGCAATCGTATCAAGGTAAAGAGGGTTGCTCAAATTGGTAATATGACTGGCCATGCCTTCCCCTTTTCTGCCGGCTTTATCTGAGGACTCAGGACGATAAAACAGGTCATCATTAAAAGGTGTGCCATCCAGTGTGGCTGCCGGTCCTCCCTTATAGCCCTTACCCGTAACGTCAATGTCTGCGTTTAAGGTGATTTTCTTATTCACTATAAGAGCAAGCACGCCACCGGTGCCGCTAATACTGTCCCAGGGCGCACAGCTCAGCTCGCCTGTTACTGTTGCACTCTCATATGAGGGCACTCTTATAAGCTGTACAAAACTCCCGGTATCATAATCGGAATAACCTATCAGGTTACTTCTGAATGTAATCCTTTTCGGTCCGGGTTCAACCTGGTCAATAATCACAAACTCATAAAACCCCGGCTCTCCCACGTATTGAACTGCACTGCCGAAGCCGGTTGACTGGGTAACCTGTGCGGAAATACCTTTCATCTGCATTACCAGCACCGTATCACCGTCACTGAACCCGCCCACCTCGTCAAGGATGACTGCATCCTGTGATGCAATGGTGTTTACACGGGCATAGGTATTGACAACTCCTGATATATCCTGGGGTGATCCATAAAGGGGCATTCCTGCCATTAACGGGATAATAAACAGAAAAATAAATAGTAATATATACCTTATCAGATACCGGGTCATTAACTAATTCTTGTATAATGCTAATATAATTAATTTATGACATTAATCAAGCCAGCTTAATCAGGCTTTGGCATTTATTCTTTAAAAAGAATCAACTTCCCTTTATACGAAGATAGCAGATATTTGTTATATGAAACAAGGCCAACCCAGGAGGATACACCCTGTTATCCTGAAAAAATATATTCACCGGCTTCTACCGGGAAGGCATGATTATAAAAAATCACAGGGCAAAGCAGTTCATTTACCGGGAAAAATTCTAAGCATATGAAAGGACAGGGTATTCAATATAAAAAGTTGATCCCCTGCCGGCTTTTGATTCAAACCACACTCTTCCGTTTGCTGTTTCAACCACTCTTTTAACTATTGCCAGTCCAAGGCCCATGCCTGAGGATTTGGTAGTAAAATTAGGCGCGAACAGCTTGTCTTTAAGCTCTTCAGGTATACCAACCCCATTATCCTCAACGCTAATCAGTGCTTTATCATTTTTAACCGAAAGGCTTATTCTTATGAGCCCTTTTTTATTGCCCGGTATGGATTGCACTGCATTCCTGAATATGTTTGACAACATACTATTCATCTGTTCCTTATCAGCATAAACCAGCACCTCATTGAGGCCGTTAAGATCAATCTTAAAGTCTATATTCCTTATATCACTGTATAATTCAGCCACGCTTTTAATATGTCCTATAAGGTCAGTTTCACGCGGATTGGTCTTTGGCATCCTGGCAAAATTAGAAAATTCAGTTGCTATTGATGAGAGGTTATCAATCTGCTCTATCTGGTATTGAGTGAACTTCCTGAGGCTGTCATCAAAATCCTCCGGGCTATCCTTCCACTTTTTATACAGCTGCTGCACATTAAGCTTCATTGGGGTAAGTGGATTCTTTATTTCATGAGCTATCTGTTTAGCCATCTCCCGCCATGCATATTCCCTTTCCGACCTTGCCAGCTTAACAGCGCTGGCCTGCAGTTCATCAAGCATCTCATTATACTGTCTTACCAGTTCCGATATCTCATCATGGCCCCTGTATTCAAGGGGCTGGCTTTTTTCTTCAAGTTTCACCGAAGCCAGTCCCTTCTGGAGCATACGCAGGGGGGCTGTTATCCTGACCGATATAAAAGCTGCTATACTGAGAGATATAACAAGCATAATCACCGAAAAATTAATCATTGCGGCAATCAGGTTTGATGTTTCCCGGCTTATCCGGCTTTGCATATTGAAATACGGGAGATTAAGATAAGCCAATACTTCATTACGGCTATTCACAAAAGGTGCATAAGCAGACAGGTATTCCATACTGCCTATCCTTTCCTCGTGAATAAACTGTGCTGCGCCATCATATTTCAGTCTTGACAGTGCCAGGAAATCCATTCTCTCGCTCTTAAGTTCTTTTTCAAACATCTCTCTCCTTGATGAAGCCATCAGTTCTCCCGAGGTATTATACAGATTAATATCTGTCTTAAAGACATTCGAAAATTTTATCAATAACTCATCCAGGCTTGCATAACCTTCTGCCTGCCAGTCATTGCTCAGGGCGTCAAGCCCGGACAGCTTATGGTCCAGTTCAATATATACCGATCCCAGTTTCTCCTCAATATTCTCATAATGCTTGCCATGATACTGTTTGATGCTCAGAATAACAACCACTGTTCCTATTGCAACCAGCGATCCGAGAAGAATCCCAATAAATGAAATCTGCAGCTTCTGTGTAAAATTAAGCCTCCCCGGAAAAATATTATGGGGTGGCCTGATAATAAACAGGGCAAGCAGGAAAATAATAAGACTGGCAATAAGAATATAGGTGAAAGTTACTACTATATCCATAAAATCCACATGGTGGCGTACCACCACCACTGATACTTTACCATCAGTATAAACAAAGTATTCCCTGTTACCGGAACCTGCTGGTACAGTAGTAAACCCCGTAGTATCATTAAGGGGCAGGGAAAGATAGTTATCAAACGGATAATCACCTGTCTGCATAACAAGCGAATCATTAATATATTTAGCTATAGAATAATCCCCTGTATTTACCTGTTTATCATAGCCGTCATCAATCAGTAACTCGGGGTATCCTGACTGTGTATACCTTACAAGGCTGATAAGTTCAATAAACAGTCCGTTCATCCTTCCCCCCGGTTTTTCATAGTATATACAAGCCATATAATAAGGCCGGCCGGATTTATTATCAAGAAAAACCAGATTACTGTCGCGCAGCATAACACCATTTTCCCTTATTCTTTTACGGAAAAATTCAAAACAATTCTCCACCCTGCCGGTATCATTTTCAAAGAACAATGGTGAATCATCCTCACAAATGGTGTATATCCTGTCATAATTATCCCAGTAGCCATTGAAATATTCATTATCAAGATATGAGTAAACTGAATTTACATCATCATGACTCAAAAAATCCTCACTCATCACTGCCTGCAAAAGGCTGTCACTTTCAAGGTCCTCCCACATATCAAGCAGCAGTCCTTCACCGTATATATCATTCTGGTTACTGTAATTGACCGTAATGACCTTGAGTTTCTCTGTTTCTTTCAGCCATGTAAGCCTGGGGATTAAATATGCCGTATAGGCGGCGGCAATAATGGCAAAGGTAACAGAAAGATTTATCAGCCTGCCTCTGTCAGCCCTGAATATCCAGGCCTGTAACACAAGCAGAATAAAAGCAAGTATATGTATTAATGAAGGGGCACCAAAGAGAAAATGAAGAATGTGGAGAAAGGCTGATGAAATAACTAATGCAGTCAGCAGTGTTTTTATTGACAGCCCTGAACACAAGGATGCAACCTTAAGGAGGTAAATGCTCAAACCGGCAATGATCAGTAATGCGGAACTTAATGTGACTACAGAAAAAATATCTATATCCAGTATCTCAAATATCCTGAAATAAATATTTGATTCAAGAATAAGTGCATACAACAACCTGCTGAAGATAAAGAAAATAAAAGAGGCAACAGAGAGATAAAGAATAATTATAAACAGCTTTCTTCCATGCTTTTCGCCCTTACATGCAGGGCCCGGGAAATGCCGGTAAAATTCAAAGCAAACAAAAATGAAGAATATACTTAACAGTAATAAATGACCGGGAGAAGGAACCAGGGGGCCGGGATTGAACCTGAAGGATAAAAAAATATCCATCCTTGTAAATATGCCAGGTTTATCCAGCAAAAGAAAAACAAGGTACAGAACAATTACAGCCTGCAGTGAGGAAAGAAATGAAAGGTAAGGAAAACCTTTCTGTCCAATCCAGCCGGCAAGCCTGTCGATAAGAATCAGAAAAACAACCAGGAATACTATCCATAAGACCACCGGAAACACAGAGAGGGAGGTCAGGAAATTATCCCCACGGTCAAATTCTAGTGAAAACAGGTATTTACCTCCTGTATCATGAACGGCATAGCCTTCTTCCCTGTCTGTGCCCAGCTCTGTATCTAAGTTAAGTCCAAGCACGGGGTTAAAGCCTGATTCTATATATTTATTATTGATATCATAATCCCTGTAGATATCGATCAGACAGATAAAAATATCATCTCCATGCCTCAGCTTGTTTACCAGCACCCTGTGACTTTCGAGGCGTATAAATTTTTCATTGAACAGCTCCGGGTCATAAGAAGCAGGTATGGAATAATTATTCCCGGTCCAGGCTGCCAGGCTATCCCCTGCATATCTGAAAAAGGTACATATATGCTTATCATGAGCCTCTTCATAAAATATATTGCTTGCAAACAGGCTGTCAGCCTCCGAGACTTTCTGCAGATATTCAAGACTCTTTTTCTCAGTTTTATGCAATTTATTTTCAAAAGACTTTGCTTCCAGGGTGTATTTAATATCACTTTCAGAGATGATATCTGATACTACTGCCAGGATAAAAGCCGAAACCAGAACTATTATTAACCTGCGATTAGTAATTGAAAAACTCATTTGCCAGCTCTTATTAATCAATCATTATGATAAGGGATACCTTTTAGTATTGTTAAAGCCCTGTACAGCTGTTCAGCGAACAATAACCGTACCAACTGGTGAGAAAAAGTCATTGCCGATAACGACAGAACCTGATCAGCCCTGTCTTTTAGTTCATGATGTGCCCCACCGGGGCCTCCGATAATAAATACTATTCTCCTTGGTCCTGCATTCATTGTTTTCTGTAAAAAAGTGGCAAAGTTCCTCGACCCCATGCTTTCACCCGCTTCATCAAGAAGTATTAATATATCACCTTTCCTGCAGACAGCCAGAATCCTTTCCGCCTCTTCCTTTTTTACTACTGAGACAGGTTTTTTTTGCCTGGCCTTTGATTCTTCAACTGTTTTCTCCTCAAATGGGATCAGCTTCTGGATTCTTGAATGATAAACAGATAGTCCCTCGCTAAGGTATTTATCATCTGTTTTCCCAACCTGGAGAAGGACGATTTTCATGTGATTATATTTTATTTATTTCATTGGCCAAATGGAACTTACCTTTAAAAAATCATACTCTTAATGTGAAACAATGATGATTTTTTAATGGACGTTTCATAGGTTTATAAGTTTGCACACCCTGCACATAAGATCGAAGATAAAACATTAAACTTACGAATTTAAAAAAACAATATGAATTAGCTGCAGCAGTCCACACATTCAAATCTATTTGATGTGATTATATTTTATTTATTTCATTGGCCACATGGAACTTACCATTAAAAAAAACAATCATACTCTTAATGTGAAATAATGATGGTTTTTTAATGGACGTTTCATGATTTAATAAATTTCGCCTATTTTTGTGTGAGCACCATTCTAAAAAATAAGTCCCATGAGAATAATAGCAGCGATAATACTATTTACTGCATCATCGGTTCTCTGTGATACATCTGCACAGCCGGCAGATATACCTGATGAAATCACCCTTGCCTTTAAGGCAGGTAATGTTGATGTGCTTTCAAAATATTTAAACTCAACGGTGGAACTGGTTTTGCCGGGTAAGGAAGATTTCTATACCAAAAAAATTGCTGAAGGCATACTGAAGGATTTTTTCCGTGACTATCCTACAATTGATTTTGTCATCAAGCATAAAGGCGGCCGGACTGAATCATCTTATGCCATAGGCAATTTAAAAACGGGCAAAGATGATTTCAGGGTGTATTTCCTGATAAAAAAGATTAACTCAAAACCACTTATTCATCAGCTTAGAATAGAGAAGGATGATAGCGGAAACAATCAATGATCTTATTGAACGTGCGCTGGCTGAAGACCTGGGGGAAGGCGACCACAGCTCTATAGCCTGCATACCTGGCAGGTCAAGAGGTAAAGCCAGGCTCATAATCAAGGAAACAGGCATAATTGCCGGCATTGAAATAGCCCACCGGGTTTTCAGCCTTGTTGATGAAAGGATAACTGTCATTAATCATCTGGATGACGGTGCTGCCGTTAAACCCGGAGATACAGGCTTTATCGTTGAAGGACCGGTACGCGGCTTATTGAAGTCGGAGAGGCTTGTTCTTAACATAATGCAGAGGATGAGTGGCATAGCCACCATGACGGGCAAATATGTCAATGCTGTTAAAGGATACAGGGCAAGGATACTTGATACCCGGAAAACAACACCCGGCTTCAGGGTGCTTGAGAAAGAAGCAGTAAGGCTTGGCGGTGGCCTTAATCACCGTATGGGCCTTTATGATATGATAATGCTTAAGGATAACCATATTGATTATGCCGGGGGAATCAGCAATGCAGTTAACAGGGTTAATGAATATCTCAAAGAAAAAACACTGAACCTTAAAATCGTTATTGAAACAAGATCGCTTGATGAGGTAAAACAGGTACTGGACACAGGTATGGTTGACAGGATAATGCTTGATAATTTCAGTATAGCTGACACAAAAGAAGCAGTAGGTATGATAGCAGGGAAGTATCCTGTTGAATCTTCAGGGGGAATAAACCTGAGGACAATAAGATCTTATGCTGCCTGCGGTGTTGACTATATCTCTGTCGGCGCCCTCACCCACCAGGCTAAATGCATGGATATCAGCCTTAAAGCTTTATGAAGTTATTGTTCAGAAACAAACATAATACCGGTCACCTTGAATGGCTTAAAAAGCTTGTCCTGCCAGGATTTGACAGGGTTCCTATCTACGATGTTATTATTTTTTTTATACGGGGATTCAGAAAAGGAGCACTGGTAACAAGAGCATCAGCCATTGCCTTTAACCTGCTGCTCAGCCTTGTTCCGGCAACCTTCTTTCTCTTTACCCTTATACCATATATCCCCATCCCCAATTTCCAGAATGAAGTAATCTTACTTTTTGAAAGCATAATGCCGGAAAGGGCCAATGATTATTTCAAACAGAGTATTGTTGAAGCTATTACCAACCGCAGTGATGCCTTCCTTATAATCATGTTTCTTGCCTCTGCCATAATGTCCACAAACGGCATTCATGCTCTTATCAATGCTTTTGTTGTATCGGATCATAAATTTGAAACCAGGAGCTGGATAGCACAGAGGAAGATTGCATTTTTTCTCTTTTTCATCATAGGCCTGCTTATCACCATCTCGGCCATACTTCTTATCTTCGGCAGGTCAGCAGTGGAGAGGCTGGTACAGAATAATATTATTGAAAGCAGTATTGTTTTTTATATCCTGCTTATCTCCAAATGGATGGTTATAATAAGCCTGCTGTTCCTTGCTATATCATCCCTTTACTACCTTGCCCCGTCAAGGAAGGCCAGGTTCAGGTTTATCTCGGCCGGATCCTCCCTTGCCACACTGCTTTTTATATCCACCTCACTGGGTTTTTCTGCTTATGTGAATAATTTTGACCAGTACAATAAGCTGTACGGCTCAATGGGAACGGTGCTTGTAATACTGTTATGGCTCTATCTGAATTCCATAACCCTGCTTACAGGCTTCGAACTCAATGCAAGTATTAAAACAGCCAATTTAAACAATTCCGTGAACGGGGATCATTAACTGCAATGCAGAAACTGATTCACAAGCCCAGCCAGCTCATCATGTTTTCCGTAAAGCCTTTCACTCAGATCCTTGTCGTCATACGACTTAAGCCTTTTTATTATATTATCTATCAGTCCGGCAGGAAACACATTATCCTTCTCATAGCTGGCTCTTTGTTTTTCCAGGTTCTCAGCCGACTCCCAGCATGATGCAGGTAAGAGCTTCAACCTGTCCCTGAAGGATTTATTCTCATCTGCAAACAGGTTGCCGGAAACATACAGATCGTTTGCATATTCAAGGCCATTATCCATCTCAAGGCCATGCTCAATAGCCGTAACCAGTCCGGCCATTAAAAGATAAAGGTCAGCTGATCCGTCAGGAGCCCTGAATTCAACTGTCTGCTTACTGTCAGAAAAACCAGCTTCGCTTTTCTCCTGCGGGTTCGCATCTGAGATCATATTACCGGTGCCCGTCCACCCCAGTGGCACCCTTACCAGCACCGACCTGTTCCTGTCGCCCCAGCAAATATTCGTAGGGGCCTCCTGGTGTGGAACCAGGCGCAGATACGAGGTGGGTATTGTATTACCAAAGGCCGTGAGCGAAGCTGAAAGATCAAGTATCCCGGCAATCATCCGTCTTGCCGTACTGCTTATCTCTCCATCTTCCAGCATTATATTCTTACCATCCTTCTCGAGCATCATATGTATATGAAGTCCATTACCGGCCTTGCCTACCGTGATCTTGGGTGCAAAACTGATCTCTACCCCATGTTCATAACCCAGCATCCTGAGTATCCACTTACATATAACCATCTGTTCCACTGCAACATCCACATCTGTAGGCAGGAATTCTATTTCATGCTGCTCATAATTCTCTCCCTCGCTTGTGAAACTGCCTACCTCTGAATGCCCGTATTTGATATTACAACCTGCTCCTGCACAAAGGTCAAGGGCTTCTAAACGCAGCTGTTCAAACTTGGCAAAAGGCATAGTCTGGTGATATCCTTTCTGGTCGAAAACAGGATAGAGGTCATCCTCTGCTGACTTTACATAATATTCCAGTTCACCCAGTGCTTTCATTGTTAGTCCCGATTTTGACACAAAGCGCTCATAGGCCTTTTTCAGTATGTTCTCGGGAGCGCTCTCCAGTGGTTTACCCTTATAATCATAAAATGAGCACATAATATCAAGGGCAGGCTGTTCCGTGAAAGGATTCACGAATGCAGTGCGGTAACGGGGTATAACATAAAGATCACTTGAACCGGCTCCTACAAAAGAAAAAAGGCTGGAACCATCAACCCGCTCCCCTTCTGACAAAAGTGACTCCAGGTGCCGGCGACTGGACAAAACAAAATTCAGAGTCTTGAGCTTTCCGTCTTCAGCCACGTAGCGAAAGTTTACCATCTCTATTCCCCGGGCTTCAATAAACCTGATAATATCAGCCTTTGTAAATTGAGCTGCAGGCTTTTTCAAAAACTGCACAAGCTCATTCGGGTTCATTAATATTTCATTATCTATCATATAACATATTTAATTGGGTACATTAAGGCATCAAATATAAAAATTTAGTCTGTCGCAACAAATAAGATAAATCAGCATTAAGCAGATATATTAACATAATATACAGGACAGGGATTAGCCCTGTATAAGAATTTTACTATTTTTGGAGATTAAAGTCAGGTAAGCATGAAAAGATGGACAGTGATAATTTCACTTTTCGCCCTGCTGTTGCCTCAATGCAATAAGGATGAAGGCATTGGGTATTTTACAGCAGAAAAGGCAAAGTATTATTTTTCAGAGGTTGAAAAATTATGCAATCTGGATGATGGCGGGCTCTGGGGTGAAAATCTTTACGGACCCATATTACTTATTGACACCCGTACACGCAAGCTGTACTCTAATGTCCAGGATAAGCAGGGCCTGCTAAAACCCAAAGAGGGTATCTATACAGGAAGTTATCCCAGGGAGGAAGTTATCAACTATGCTCTTGAATATGGGGGCACCCT